>QHVW01000228.1 GCA_003223675.1 Acidobacteriota bacterium | reverse complement strand
CTTTGTGAACGGCAACGGCACGGTGCGGGTGGGGGTGGAGGTGGATGGATATGTGCCGTAGATCCCTCGCCCTGTTCCTGATGGCGGCGGCGGCCGGGCAGGCCGGCTTCGCGGCCGGATCGCTCGAGCTGGTCTCCCAGGTGGCTCCCAGCCTGGTCTCCGGCACCGGCGCGGGGGGCACGTACGACCATTCCACTCTCGATCTCTTCGCTCCATCGCTCAGCGACGACGGGCGATATGTCGTGTTCCACAGCTACGAGACCGACCTCGTGCCGGGGGAGCGGGACCTCAACCAGGGCTCTGACGTCTACGTCCAGGATCTGCTCACCGGGAGCACGACCCTGGTGAGCCATGCCGCGGATTCGCCGGTCACCGCCGCCAACGCGGAGTCCTCGTGGGCGGTGATCAGCGGCGACGGCCGCTGGATCGCTTTCACCAGCCAGGCCACGGACCTCGTCCCCGGCCAGCAGGGCCCGCCGGCGCCTTCCTATACCAACGGCGCGCTCTACCTCTACGACCGCGCGGCGGACGTGACCACGCTGGTCACGGACAACTCTGCCCGCGATTTTTACATCCTCACGAGCAGCGGCGACGCCCGCTACGTCGCCTTCATCAGCCGGGCCAAGAACCTGGTCCCCCGCCAGCAGGACCAGCCGGGTGCCGACTACAACGTCTTTCTCTACGACCGGGAGGCGAGGTCCTTCCAACTGGTCAGCCACGCCAGCGCCTCTCCCACCACCAGCGGCAACGGGCTCTCTGCGTCTCCCGTCTTCAGCGGCGACGGCCGGTGGGTGGCCTTCGGCAGCAACGCGGACAACCTCGCGCCGGGGAAACCCCCGGGCTTTGCCTCCTTCCTCTACGACCGGGTGTCGGGGACGGTCACCCTGGTCGGTCCGGCGGGGATCGCGCTGAGCACCGACGGCCGCTATCTCGCCGTCGGGGGCCCTCCGGACGGCTATACCTATCTCTACGATCGCGTGACCGGGACGAAGACCCTGCTGGCCAAGATCCCCGACGGCTCCGCGGATGAAGGCGCGTTCTCGCTGAGCGCCGACGGCCGCTACGTCGCCCTGACCAGCTCTCCCGGCCACCTGATCCCGCCCCAGCCGGGCGGCACCTCCGCTCCGGGCCTCTTTCTCTACGACCGGGTCGCCGGGACCTTCACCCTGGTGAGCCGCAAGCTCGGCGCGGCCGGCGCTCCCGGCCGGGCCAGCGAGATCTCGATCAGCGGCGACGGACGGCTCATCCTCTTTCACAGCCGCGAGCCGGACCTCGTGCCCGGCCAGGCCAACCCCCACAACACCGTCGAGAGCCTCTTCCTGTTCGACCGGAATTCCGGGAAGACCTCCCTGGTGAGCCACGCGGGCGCCTCCGCCGCCACAGTGGCCGACGACTATTCCTATGAGGCCGTGATCAGCGCCGACGGCTCCCGCGTCGTCTTCTACAGCCTGGCCGACGACCTGGCCACCGGATCTCCGGACTCCATCGCCCCGGAAGCCGCGAGCTTCGGCAGCGCCTTGAGCGGGGACGGCCGCTGGATCGTCTTCGGGAGCAACGCCGGCCATCTGATCGCCGGCCAATCCGGCGGGCTCGGATTTTCGAACGTCTTCCTCCACGACCGCGCGACCGGGGCCACGACGCTGGCCAGCCACGCCGCCGGCTCGCTCACCCGCACCGCCAACGGGACCTCCTACGCGCTCGCGGTCACCCCCGACGGCCGCTGGCTCCTCTTCACCAGCGACGCCACCGATCTCATCGCCGGCACGGCGTTCTCGGGAAAGGAATTCAACGACTTCCTCTACGACCGTCTCACCGGGGCCGTCGTCCTCGCCGGCCCGACGTATCTGGAGTCCTTTGCCAATCCAGGCCCCCAGGGGGGAATCACCCCGGACGGCCGCTGGGTCGTCTTTACCCGCAGCCAGGCGCCCCTCGTTCCCGGCCATGGGCCGGACCAGGGGGACCGCGACATCTACCTCTGGGACCGCCTGACCCGCAGCACCACCCTGGTCAGCCACACGGCGGCCGGACCCACGGCGACCAGCGGGGTCAAATCCTATGCTCCCCGGATCAGCGACGACGGCCGCTGGGTCGCCTTCGTCAGCCTGGCGGACGGCCTGGTCCCCGGCGCGACCGACGGCAACGGCCTGCCCGACCTCTTCCTCTGGGACCGGACGACCGGCAGGACGGTCCTGGTCAGCCATGCGAAGGGCTCGCCGGCACGACGACCTGGGTCAACGCTCCGGGCCCGGCCACGGTCCATCCCCCGGGCTTCTTCACCGGCGCCCCGGCCTCCTCCCTGAGCGCCAGCGGCCACCAGGTCCTCTTCAACACCCAGGCGGACCTCCTGCCGGGAGACGACAACAACGAGGACGACCCCTATCTCTTCAGCCTCGATCCACCGCCGCCTCCCACCACGGGCCTGGTGACCGTCCCCCCCTGTGCCCTCTTCGACGGGGCGGGCCTGCGCTCGAACGTCCGGCGTCCGCTCAAGGCCGCCGGGCGGTGCGGCGTGCCGGCCACGGCCACCCAGGTGCTGGTGAAGGTGACAACCCTGGAGGCGACCGGCCAGGGCAACCTGCGGCTCTACCCGGGCGACGTCACCGATCCCGCCGCCGGCACCCTCCGCTTCGACCGCGGGCAGACCGTCGAAGACAGCTTCAACCTCCCTCTGGCCACGAACGGCCGAGGCACCCTCGCCCTGCTCCCCTTCGTGCGCGGCAACGGCACGGTGCGGGTGATGGTGGAGGTGGATGGATATGTGCCGTAGCTGCTGAAATGAAACCGCCCTTTCGTCATCTGTATTGGGAGGTTTGCCAGTGAATCGAAAGCGGCTCCGGTGGACGGCAGGTTTTCTGATCTCTCTTCTGTGCAATGCGGCCGGCTTCGCGGGGACCCTGGAGCTGGTCACGGGCGCCGATCCCGGCGCCGTTTCCGACACCCCGAACGGCGGCGCGAGCCATCTCGCCGCCCTCAGCACCGACGGCCGCTGGGTGGCCTTCACCAGCGAGGCCGTCGACGTCGTTCAGGATCAGCAGGATTCGAATGCCGGGGCCGACGTCTTCCTGCGCGACCGGGTTGCCCAGACCACGGTGCTGGTGAGCCATGCCGACGGCTCCCAGAACACCACGGGGAACGCTCCGTCGTTCGGCTTCCAGATCAGCGCCGACGGCCGCTACGTCCTCTTCACGAGCACCGCCACGAACCTGGTGGCCGGGCAGGTCGACTCCCCCAACACGTTCGACCTGTTCCTCTACGACCGGGTGAGCGGCGCCGTGACGCTCATCAGCCGGTCCCGCGCCTCCTCCCATCAGACGGGCAACGGCCCCTCCCCCAACGGCGCGCTGAGCGCCGACGGCCGCTGGGTGGTCTTCGAAAGCGCGGCGACCGACCTGGTGAACGGGCAGAGCGACTCCAACGCACAGAGGGACGTCTTCCTGTACGACCGGTCCGCCGGGAGCACGATCCTGCTGAGCCGGTCCGCCGGCTCCACCAACCGGACCGGGGACGCGGAGTCCTCCCTCCCCGGCTTCCCCGCCTCGCTCGCCATCAGCCGGGACGGCAGCCAGATTCTCTTCCTGAGCTCCGCGACGGACCTGCTGGCCGGCCAGACCGGGGACGTCCACCTGGAGAAGCTCTATCTCTACCACCGCCTGAACGGCACCCTGTCCCTGGTGAGCCACGCGGACGGGTCCGCCACCGAGGCCACGGGCGCCTGGCACGAAGCGGCGATCAGCGCCGACGGCAATTTCGTGGCCTTCGGCAGAGATGGCCGGTTGATGTATCTGTACCAGCGGACCTCGGGAACGATCACCCAGGTGACGCGCACGGAGCACGTGGGCCATTCGGAGATGCCCAACCTCAGCTCCGACGGGCGGTACCTCGCCTTCGTTAGCGACGCCAGCGACCTCGCGCCCGGGCAGAACGGCCAGGGCTCCCGCACCAACGTCTTCCTCTTCGACCGTATCGCGGGGACGTTCACCCTGATCTCCCGGTCGCTCAGCACCGCCCAGCAGCCTCCCAGCGCGCGCTCCCGGGTGTTCTCGATCAGCGCCGACGGCCGCTTCGTCGCCTACGGGAGCGACTATTTCGACCTGGTCCCCGGGCAGGTCGAGACGGTGGATAGGACCGAGGACCTCTTCCTCTTCGACCGCTCCACGGGAACGAGCCGCCTGATCACCCACCCCGCCGATTCCAACGTCCGGGCCGTCGGCGGATTGGACGCTCCGGTCGCCCTCTCGTCGGACGGCCGGGCGCTCGCGTTCGCCGACAACGACCCCAGCGTCGTCGCCGGTCCGCGGGACCTCAACCGCGCGTACGACGTCCTCCTCTACGACACGGGCACGGGGGGCGTGGAGATCGTCTCGCGGCGCGAGGGCCCGCCGTCCCTCACCGGCAGCTTCAGCCGCCCCCGGGCGATCAGCGCCGCCGGGCGCTACGTCCTCGTCACCAGCGACGCCCCGAACCTGGTGCCCGGCCAGCGGGACACCAACGAGGAGCACACCGCCGCCCTGGGCGACCGGGACGACGTCTTCCTCTACGACCGGGTCTCCCGGGCCAAAACCCTGGTCAGCCACGCGGCCGGCTCGCCGGTCACCACCGGGAACGGCGGCTCCCAGGCGCTCGCCCTGACCCCGGACGGCCGCTGGACGCTCTTCATCAGCCAGGCGACCGACCTGGTCCCCGGGCAGAGCGACGACAACGGCGGCGCGGACCTCTTCCTCTTCGACCGTACCAACGGCGCCATCACGCTGGTCAGCCACCGCGCCGGCTCGCCGGCCACCGCGGGCCATGGGACCGGCTTCGCGGGCGACGTGGCCAGGATCAGCGCCGACGGCCGGTTCGTCGCGTTCGTGAGCTCCGCCGACGACCTGATGGCCGGACAGGCCGCGAGCAGCGGCAACGGCGTGGCCAACCTGTTCCTCTTCGACCGCCTCTCCGGCGAGATCCAACTGGTGACGCACGAGGCCGGCTCGCCCACGACGCCCACGGGCTCGCTGGTCGCGACCGGCGACCTGACCCCGGACGGCCGGTTCCTCACCTTCAGCAGCGACTCCACGCATCTGGTCCCGGGGCAGACCGGCTCCGGCATCCCCAGCCTCAACGTCTTCCTGTACGACCGGACGGCCGGGAGCAGCGTGCTCGTCAGCCACGCACCGGCGACGCCGGCCCACGTGGGAGGCGGCGGCACGGCCCATTCCCGGATCAGTGCCGACGGCCTGTTCGTCGCCTTCGAAGGGGAGGAGACGGACGGCTCGGGCGGGCCGTTCCCGGCGCTCTACCTGCTCGACCGCCTGGCGGACCGCGTGACCTTCCTCAGCTTCGGGGAACGCGTCGAGGCGATCAGCGCCGACGGCCGGACCGTCGCCTTCTCCTCCTCCTCCCCCCAGGTAATCCCGGGGCAGGTCGACAACGGCACCACGACCGACGTCTTCCTCTACGACCGGATCTCCAACGCCATCACCCTGGTCAGCCACGCCGCCGGCAAGCCCACGACGGCGGCGAATCAGCCCAGCTTCCTGAGCGGCCTCAGCGCGGACGGCAACACCGCCGCCTTCTGGACCTCCGCCACCGACGTGGTCCCGGGCTACGTGGTGCCGCAGCCGCGGAGGTACAACGTCTACCTCTTCAACCGGGCCACGGGCGCGCCCCAACTGATCAGCGGCATGCTCGGCTCGCCCGTCCGGCCGGCCGACGGCGACTCCTTCAGCACCTACAACAGCGTCCTGAGCGCCGACGGCCGCTCCCTCGCCTTCGAGAGCCAGGCGACGGACCTCGTTCCCGGGATCGTCTACGCCTCGCGCGACGTCTACCTCTACCGCGCCGACGGCGTCCCCTCCGGCCCGGTGACCCTCCCCCCCTGCAACCTGTTCAGCGGCGTCCTGCGCTCGAGCTCCCGCAAGGCCCTCACCGTGGCGGGCGCCTGCGGCGTGCCGGCGGGGGCGAAGCAGGCGGTCCTGAAGCTCACCGTCTCCCAGGGGACAGGGAAGGGGAACGTGCGGATCTATCCGGGGGACGTCACCTCGCCGTCGTCCGGCATTCTCCGCTTCAACCGGGGGGTGACCCGGAGCGTCGGCTTCACCGTGCCGCTCGGCAATGGCGCCGTGGCGGTCCTCCCGTTCGTGGCCGGCAACGGCACCGTGCGGGTGAGCCTGGAGGTCGATGGTTATGTTCCGTGAAGCGGCGGCGGGCCTGCTGATCCTCTCCACCCTGGACGCCGCGGCCGGCTTCGCGGCCGGCTCCGTGGAGCTGCTCCACCAGATCGGCGCTCCGACCTCGCAGACCGCCTCCGGCGACCTCGCCGGCGGCGAGCCCTTCCAGTCGCCCACTCCGGCCTCGGTCAGCGCCGACGGCCGCTACGCCGTGTTCCTCAGCGGCGCCACCAACCTGATGCCCGGCCAGCGGGACGCCAACGGCCTACCCTACTATCCCGGCGAGGACGTCTTCCTGGCGGACCTCTCGACCGGCGCCGTGACGCTCGTCAGCCACGCCCAAGGGCAGCCCGCCACCGCCGGCAACCAGGAGTCGGCCGAGCCCGTGATCAGCGCCGACGGCCGTTGGGTCGTCTTCCGCAGCTCCGCCACCGATCTCGCGTCCGGCCAGCAGCCGAGCCGCTTCCCGCCGCCCCTGGACGAGGACGTGCTGCTCTACGACCGGGTGAGCGATACCACCACCCTGGTGGCCTCCTCGCTCCGGGAGGCTCCCTTTTTCCGGAATCTGACGATCAGCGCGGACGGCCGCTATATCGCCTATAGCAGCGACGCCGGGGACCTCATCCCGGATGCGCACCCCGGAGGGAACGGCGCCGTCTACCTCTACGACCGGACGGACCGCTCGACCCGCCTGGTCAGCCACCTCCCCGGCGCGCCGCTCAACGGGCCCACGGACGGCGCCGGCGCTCCGCGGATGAGTGCCGATGGCCGCTACGTCGTCTTCCTGAGCAGCTCGGCCGACCTCCTGCCCGGCCAGATCACGGGCTTCAGCGCCATCCTCTACGATCGCACCACCGGCGCCCTCTCGCTCGTCGGACCGGCGACGACGGCGGACATCAGCGCCGACGGCAAGGTCATCGCTTTCAGCCAGGGCTCCGAGCTGCGGCTCCGCGACCGCGCGACCGGCACCACCGTCCTGGTGGCCCGCATGGGCGCGGCCACGGATCTCTTCCAGCGCTCCTACACACTCAGCGCCGACGGCCGCTACCTCGCTTTCCTGCTCTTCAACGAGATCTCCGGCGTGGTCTATCCGACGCCGATGGTCTACGACCGGATCTCCCGCGCCACCATCCCGGTGAGCCGGGCCTCGGCCGACCTGCCGGTCAGCGCCGACACCCCGCGGATCAGCGCCGACGGCCGGCGGGTGGTCTTCGCCGGCACCGGCTGGATCGCGGGCCAGACCGGCCATACCTTGGGCGTCTATCTGTTCGACCGCGTCGCCCGCAAGACCTCGATGGTGAGCCACGCCCCGTCCTCGCTCACCACCCTCGGCAACGGCGACTCCTACTCGCCGGCCATCGCCGCCGGGGGCTCCCGCGTCGTCTTCCTCAGCCAGGCGACCGACCTCGTCGCGGGTCTCGCCGACCTCAACCTGCGGCAGGACCTCTTCGTCTGTGACGTGGCGCCGCTCGACAACCACGCGGTCACGCTGCACCCCCCCGACGCCCCCTCCTTCTCGCCGGTCGCCGACAGCCGCGGCTCCTCGGTGAGCGCCGACGGCCGCTACGTCGCCTTCGAGCGGGCCACCCCCGGCTACAGCCGCGGCCAAGTCGACGTCCTGCTCTACGACACGGTGGCGAAGACCACCGTGCTGGTGAGCCACGTCCCCTCCTCGGCCGTCACTCCGGCCAAGGGGGAATCCTTCCTGCCCGTCCTCAGCGCGGACGGCCGGACCGTGGCCTTCTACAGCAACTCACGCAACCTCGTGCCCGGCGCCAACCCCGGCGGCGCGTACGGCCTCTTCCTCTACGACCGCGTCATCGGGGCGGTGAGCTTCGTGGCGCGCACCGACTTCCAATTCGGCGCCTCGGGCGAGAAGGTCCTGCCCAAGGTCTCGATCAGCGCGGACGGCCGCCAAGTGGCGTTCGTCAGCGACGCGTCCAACGTCGTGCCCGGCCAGCAGGAGCACGATCCGGCGGCCATTCCGCCCACTCACGACGTCTTCCTGCTCGACCGTGACTCCGGCGTCATCACCCTGGTGAGTCACGCGGCCTCCTCGCCCACGCTGGCGGGCGAACAGAATTCCGACACCCCGCTCCTCAGCGCCGACGGCCGCTGGCTCCTGTTCACCAGCGTCGCGCGCGATCTCCTCCCCGGGCTGATCTCGGACGCCGACGTCTATCCTGGCGCCTTCCTCTACGACCGGCTCACCGGCGCCCTCACCCTGCTCAGCCATCCCCGGAGCGACCCGTCCACCGTCTCCGCCGTCTTCTCCGCTCCCGCGATGAGCACCGACGGCCGCTACATCGCCCTGGCGACCGCCGCGACGGACCTCGATCCCGGCGTCGACGCCACAGGCCCGGGCATCTACCTCTACGACCGCGCCGCCGGCGCCTACACGCGCGTCTCCGGCTTCTCCTTCGTCGGGTCCGGGCCGGAGCTCGCGCTCAACGGCGACGGCAGCACACTCGCCTTCGTCGGCAACAACGGCCTCATCTTCTATGACCGGGTTCCGAAGACCCTGTCCGTGCCCCTCCCGGCCGGCGCCGACCAGGGATCGCTCGCCCTCAGCGCCGACGGCCGCTACGCCGTCTTCTCGACCTTTGCCGCCGAGGGGCTCATCCCAGGCCTGATCCGCCTCCCCGGCTGGGGTGGCTCCGACGTCTACCTCGTCGACCGCATCACGGGCACCCTGACCCTGGTCAACCAATGGCAGGGCTCGCCGGTGACCACCGGCGGCTGGGCCGAGAATCCCCACCTCAGCGCCGACGGCCAGCGGGTGGTCTTCACCAGCCAGATCGATCTGGTGGAGGGGGATTACAACCGCCAGAGCGACGCCTACCTCTTCCGTTTCGACGGCGGCTCGACCGGCGGCGGCGGCCCGGTGACCCTCCCGCCGTGCATCCTCTTCGATACCCGCCGCCCGGCGGACGGCCCGGCGCTCCATTCGAACGTGGCGCGCGTGGTCAAGGCCACCGGCCTCTGCGGCGTGCCGGCCACGGCGACGCGGGTCACCGTCAAGGTGACGGCCTTCCAGGGGACGGGGAAGGGGAACGTGCGGCTCTATCCGGGCGACCTCTCCAAGCCCGTGATCGGCATCCTCCGCTTCTCCGGCGGCCAGACCGTGACCGCCACCTTCGACGCCCCCGTGGCTCCCAACGCGGGCACCCTCACCCTCCTCCCCTTCGTGGCCGGCAACGGCACGGCCGGCGTCAGCGTGGAGGTGGACGGGTATACGCCGTAAGGTGGACACCTGGGGCTACATCAACAGGTCAATTCTGCCTTGACAGGACCCTAGTGCTTCGTCAACCCAGAAGCGACGCGTTGTCCGTAGGGGCGGATGCGCCTCTCCGGACCCGCGGGTCACCGCTTCCGACCCGCCTTGTGACGCTTCCGACCCGCCTTGTGACGCTGGCGACCCGCTCAGCGCCGCCGCCGACCCGCGGGGCACTGCTTCCGACCCGTGGGTCGCTGCTCCCGACCCGGCTCATGCCCATTCCGACCCGGTCTGCGCCGTTTTGGACCCGCGGGGCGCAGATCCGGACCCGCGGGTCCGAGGAGGCGACCCGCGGGGCGTCTCCGCCGCTATCCGGGTCGGAAGCTCCGCCCCCCGGGTCGGCCAGCGCGTTCCCTGAGAGGGGGCGCTCCAGGAGCTTAGCGGCCCCGAAGGTGGGCCGTAGAGAAGCGAAGCTCCGGATTCTCGCGGGCGCGCTTGAGATAGGCGGTGAGATCCTCCACCCATTCGGCGGTGAGCGCCTCGCGCTCCGCCGCCTCCTGGAAGAGGAGCAACGCCGCGGCGGCCTCGCGGTGGATCTCCTGGGCGCCGAACAGGGTGTGCATCTCCGCGGCGATCGGCTTGACCTCCGCCGTCCGGCCCGCCTTGAGACAGAGGAGCGCCAGGTCCAGCGAGACCATCGCGGCGTCGTACCCGTTCCCCTGCTGGATGAAGCCGCGGCGCACCTCGCGGAAGGCCTGCTCGGCCTCCGCGCGCCGCCCGGTGGCGAAGGCGATCTTGCCCCGGAGCCAGAACTGCCGCAGGACCGTCCAGGGATCGGCGAACCGCTCGTACAGCTCCGCGTCCGCCTGAAGCAGCTCGGCCGCGGCGTCGAACCTGCCCCCCTCCACCAGGAAGAGCGCGAGGTTGTGCCGGCCGCAGAGATAGAGATGAGGATCGGACTCGGGGCTCAGATGGGCCAACGCCGCCTCGGTCGTCTCGATCGCCTTGCCGGGCTCCTGGCGGTCGTAATACATCAGCCCGAGCGCCAGAAGGGGCCGTGCGGCCTCTGCTCTGTCCCCAGCGAGTTGGAAGAGGGAGGAGGATCGGGCCAGGAGCTCCTCCGCCTCCTGGAACCGGCGC
>QHVW01000770.1 GCA_003223675.1 Acidobacteriota bacterium | reverse complement strand
CTCCTGCTCCTTCCTTGCGGACGTCTCTCATTGTATCTCGTCCCGCCCCATGGCCCGCCGGTTGCATTCTCCAGTGTCGCGGCCCGCCGGAGCGGGCCCCCCAGATTCCGGAGATCCTTTCATGTCAAGAGATACGTTGAAGCTCGCCCTCCTGATGCTGCTGGCTCCACTGGCCGCGACATCCCAGCAGGCGCCCCAGCCCCAGCCGGCGCCGGTCCAACCCGCTCCACAGCCGGGAGCGCCGGCGGCGGCTCCCGCTCCATCCCCGGGGGGCCCCACGGTCTTTCAGGGTGGGCCCAACCCGAAGTCGATGGGAGACATCCAGGTCCTGCTCGACCGGGTGGCCTTCTCTCCCGGCGTGATCGACGGCAAGGGGGGGACGAACACCCGCCGGGCCCTCGCGGCCTTCCAGACGGCGAACGGCCTGCCGGCCACCGGCACCATGGACCCGGCCACCTGGCAGAAGCTGCTGTCGCTCGCGGGCACCAGCCAGACGGTGATCCCCTACACGATCACCCCCGACGACGTGAAGGGGCCGTTCTACGACATCCCGGAGAACATGGACGCCAAGGCCAAGCTCCCGGCGCTCGGCTACTCCTCCCCCCTGGAGGAGCTCAGCGAGCGGTTCCACGCCACGCCGGAGTTCCTCCAGCGGCTCAACCCCCAGGCGAAATTCACGGCGGCGGGCGAGCAGATCCTCGTCCCCAACGCCCGGCCCGTGCCGACCGACGTGAAGGAGAGGTCGAAGGAGGCGCCGCCGGACGTCGAGATCTACGTCTCCAAGGGCAATTCCAACCTGATGGTCAAGGAGGGGGATAAGCTCCTGTACTACGCTCCGGTCACCTCGGGCAGCGAGCACGATCCACTGCCGATCGGCGACTGGAAAGTCACCGTGGTGCAGCTCAACCCGAAGTTCCACTACAACCCGAACCTCTTCTGGGACGCCAAGTCCACGGACGAGAAGGCCACCCTCCAGCCCGGGCCCAACAACCCGGTGGGGTTGGTCTGGATCGACCTTTCCAAGGAGCACTACGGCATCCACGGCACGCCCGAGCCCAAGACGATCAGCAAGACCACCTCCCACGGTTGCGTGCGGCTGACCAACTGGGACGCCCTCACCGTGGCCAGCATGGTCAAGCCGGGGACGCCGGTCCACTTCACGGAGTAGCACGGCCATGGCGCGGGAGAAGAAGAGTTGGCGGGTGCCGCTGACCGGGCTCGCCGGGTTCGCGCTCGGCGCGGCCACCGTGCTGCTGATCGTCTGGCTCTACGGCGGGGGCACGGTGGGCGCGCCCCGCGCGGGGTCCGCCATCGCCCCATCGCCGGCCTTCCCGGAGCCGTCCACCTCTCCGGAGCCTGGGCCCCGGCCCGGGACTCCGCCGGTGGCGGAGACACCGCCGGTCACCACCCCGCCGCCCCTGCTGGCGAGGCCTCCGGCGGACCTCGCCCAGCGCGACCTCCTGGTACCGGTCCAGGGGGTACCCCGCACGGGCCTCCAGAACACCTTCGACGACGCCCGCGGCCAGGGACGGGTGCACAACGCGATCGACATCATGTCCCCCCGGGGCACGCCGGTGCTCGCCACCGACGGGGGGCGCATCGTGAGGCTGTTCACCAGCAATCTGGGGGGATTGACGATCTACCAGTACGATCCCACCGTGACCTACTGCTACTACTACGCCCACCTGGACCACTACGCCCCGGGCCTCAAGGAGGGGGACCAGGTGGCGAAGGGGCAGGTGATCGCCTACGTGGGCTCGACCGGCGACGCCTCGCCGGACGCGCCGCACCTGCACTTCGAGATCACCCGCCTCCACCCGGACAAGCACTGGTGGGAGGGGGACCCGGTCAATCCGTATCCGGTGTTGCGGCAGGGGAGATGAGCCCTCACCCCTGCCGTTCCGGGGGAAGCATTGACCCTCAAGGTTTCGTCTTCACCGCCTCCACCGTCTGCGCCCATTGCAAAACCCGCAGGATTTGATTCCTGCGTCCCGGCCCGATCACGAGGTAGCCGGAGATCTGCTTGAGCAGAGGAACGATGTCTGCAGGGATCGCGGCGAGCTGCGGGCAAACCACTGGCGTGGGACAGATAGGGCAAGGCTGGCAAGGCTGGCACGTACCCGGAGGCACCATGCAGACCTTGGGGAGCACGCACGGCGTATTGGAGCCCCCGTCCCCGTCCCCGGGGGGCTTTGGCAGGGCTGCCACCATATCGTCATACGCCGCCTGGGTCCCCGACCGGGTCAGTAGTCTGGTGTCGGAAAGATCGAAGGATGTACAGTGATAGCCTGCGCCGAGGCCTGGCAATAGACCCGCCGCCACGTAACGATCCACGGTCTCGCAGCTCGCTCTCTCCCCGACCGTGTTCCCGAAGCTCACTCCGGATTGGACCGCCGGCCCGTAGCGGTCCTGCGGAGTTACCGCATTCGGGTTGAAGGGTCCAATTGTCTTTGCGTGAGACGGCGAGGCATCCAGATAGAGGGTGTGCGTATAGCCCTGAGCCCACAGGGCCGAGCCTAGCTGCTGGCCGATCGCTGGCGCCGCAAGGGGGGCCAGCATAAAGAGGAGGACGATTGTCTTTTTCATGAAGTCTCAGTATACCAGCTACAAAGGACATCTGTCGCGAATTTGGGGG
>QHVW01000769.1 GCA_003223675.1 Acidobacteriota bacterium | reverse complement strand
CTACTACGGCATCGAGCAGGACATGATCGCGGCCGAGAGCCGGCGCGATCCGTGGACCGGCGTCCCCACCCTCTCGCTCTACGGCGACTCGGAGCAGACCTTGCGTCCCCACCCTTCCGCCTTCGAGGGGCTCGACGTGCTGCTGATCGACCTCCAGGACGTGGGCTCGCGCTACTACACCTACGCGGCGACCGGGATCTGGGCCGCCGAGGCCGCGATGGCCGCCGGCTGCGAGGTCTGGGTGCTCGACCGTCCCAATCCGCTGGGCGGCGAGGTGATCGAGGGGAACCTCCTCGGCGCGGGATTCGAGTCCTTCGTGGGCGCCTTCCGCCTGCCGGTGCGCCATGGGCTCACCCTCGGCGAGCTGTTCCGGCTGGAGGCGGCGCGGCGCCATTGGAGCGGCATGCAGGCCTACTTCTCCATCTGGTACATGGAGGGGTGGACGCGCGGCATGACCTGGGAGGAGACGGGCCTCCCCTGGATCGCGCCGTCGCCCAACATTCCCACCACGGCCACGGCGCGGGTCTATCCCGGCGGCTGCCTGGTCGAGGCGACCGGGCTCTCCGAGGGACGGGGGACGACGCGCCCCTTCCAGCTCACCGGCGCGCCGTTCATCGATCCCAAGCGGCTGGCCGAGGAGCTGAACGGGCGGCACCTGCCGGGAGTGACCTTCGTCCCCAACTACTTCCGGCCGCAGTTCCAGAAGCACAAGGGGGAGGTCTGCGGCGGCGTCGAGCTGCTGGTGACTGACGCCAACGCCTTCGAGTCCTACCGCACCGGCGTCGAGCTGCTCACGGCGGTCCACCGTCTCTGGCCGGGCGATTTCGCCTGGCGCGAGGCCCCCTACGAGTTCGTCGCGGACCGCCCGGCGATCGATCTCCTGACCGGCGGCGCCGACTGCCGGAAGGCGATCGAGAGCGGGGAGGGGCTGGCGGATTGGATGGCGACCTGGAAGCGGGATGAGGGAGCCTTCCGGCAAGAGCGCCGGGAGATCCTGCTCTATCCGGAGGAGGCGGAGTGAATCGGGGGAACCGTCCGTCTTTTTTGGGGAACGCTTCGTCTTTTTCGGGAGACCCCTCGTCCATTTTGGGGGAGGCCTCGTCTTTTTTGGGAGACCCCTCGTCTCTTTTGGGAGAGGGTCCGTCTTTTTCGGGAGACCCCTCGTCCGTTTTGGGAGAGGCCTCGTCTTTTTTGGGAGACCCCTCGTCTCTTTTGGGAGAGGGTCCGTCTTTTTCGGGAGACCCCTCGTCCATTTGGGGAGAGGCCTCGTCTTTTTTGGGAGACCCCTCTCCCCGATTGGACGGGCCTTCCGGGAGAACGCCGTGAAGCTCCCCCATCTGCTCCGGGTCGAAGATCCTCCCGAACGGTTCGCGCCGCTGATCGAGGCCGCCCGGACCTTGAGCCTGCGGACCGGCTGGCTGGAGCTGGGCGGCACGGCGCATCCGGTCCCGCCGGTCCTGGAGGCGGCCGCCGGTCTGGGAGTGCTCCGGGCCGTGGAGGTGGGGGAGGGGAGGACGGTGGCCGTGAAGCCTCTGCGCGGCGCCCCGGTCCTCAAGGATCTCCTGCGCGAGCACTTCCGAGGCTGCGCGCTGGTGCTGGTGCGGGGCGAAGTGGAAGCCCCCGGGCTGCGGCTCGAGGGAGAGGGCTTTGTGGTGGCTCCCGCCGGCGCCGCCTCGCGCAGCTACACGCCGGAAAAGCTGGCCGAGACGCTCCGCAAGCCTCATCCGTGGGACTGAGGACTTACACGGACAAACACGGGCGAGCCACGGACGAACACGGAAGGTGCTTTTGCCGTCCGTGCTCGTCCGTGCCTGTCCGTGTTCTCTTCCCTGCCGCATTGCGGCGACTGACCCACTCCGGCCCTTCCGGCGCACCTCATAGATACGAAGCCGCGGGGCGGCTTGCCACCCCGGCCCCCTTTTGCCACAATGCGGCATGAATCAGGAGACCCCAGGGTCCCCCCACGAGAGGAGAGGTGTCCTGTGAGTGAGCAGATCAAGTTCTTTCTCCCCGGTCCGACTTACGTTCCCGAGGACGCCCGCCAGGCGATGACCAAGCCCATGGTGGGCCACCGGTCGGCCGGGTTCAAGGATTTCTACCTGAAGCTTTCCGCCAAGCTGCCCGCCCTGCTGCGCACCAAAGGCGACGTCATGGTCGCCACCGGCAGTTCGACGTTGGTGATGGAGAGCGCCGTCGTCTCCTGCGCTCAGAAGGACGTGCTGAGCCTCACCAACGGCGCCTTCTCCGAGCGCTGGCACTCGATCGCCAAATCGACGGGCAAAGCCGCCGACAAGCTCTCGGCGCCCTGGGGGCAGGCGGTCGACCCGGAAGCGGTGCGCGCGGCCCTGCGGCGCAAGAAGTACGACGCCGTCACCGTGGTCCACAACGAGACCTCGACCGGCGTCATGAGCCCGCTCGCCGACATCGCCAGGGTCGTCCGCGAGGAGAGCGACGCGCTGGTGATCGTCGACGCCGTCTCCTCGCTGGGCGGCGCGCCGGTCGAGGCGGACGTCTGGGGGCTCGACATCGTGCTGGCCGGGACCCAGAAGGCGATCGCCGTGCCGCCCGGCCTGGCCGTCTTCACCCTCTCGGAGCGCGCGGTCGAGCGGGCCAAGGCCGTGCCGCACCGCGGCTTCTACACCG
>QHVW01000768.1 GCA_003223675.1 Acidobacteriota bacterium | reverse complement strand
CATGGCTGCCTCACTCCAGAGCTCCCTGCCGGTTGGAGCGGCCTGCCCTCCGAAGCCTCACCCCCTGGCCCCTTCTCCACTTCGCGGAGAGGGGGCATCCGGCATTCCCGAAAGGCTTTCCCTGCCGGAAGCTCGTCCCCCCTCTCCACGAAGTGGAGAAGGGGCCAGGGGGTGAGGCTTCGGAGGGCATGTCGTTCCAGTCCATCTCACGGCTGCTTACGGCTGTTGTCTGAGTATCCCCAACTGTGCCGCGGCCTGCACGATCTCCCCGGCCGCGGGCGCGGCGAGCCGGCCGCCGTAGCCGCCGTGCTCCACGATGACGCCGAAGGCGATCCGCCGCCCGCCGGCCGTCTCATAGGGAGCGTAGCCGATGAACCAGGAGTGCGACGCCTTGTTCAGGACCTCGGCCGTGCCGGTCTTACCGGCGACCGGCGGGGAGATCCCGGCCAGATACTGCTTGCCGGTCCCCTCGGTCACCACGCGGCGCATGGCGCCGGCGAGGATCTGCGCAAGGTTGGGCTCCAGCACCCGCACCGGCGGCCCCTGACGGGTGTTGCCCGACCCCTGCACCCAGTGACCTTCCGGGCTGGCGCCGCCGCCGGCGACCGTCGCCGCCACCCGGGCCATCTGGAAGGGCGTCGCCACCACCTGCCCCTGGCCGTAGGAGGCCTGCGGGAGGGCGTCCTTGAGCTGTCTGGCCGTGTTCGGCTTCGCCACCGAGATGCCCAGCGCCTTGGCCGTGGCCAGCAGCTCGTCGGCGCCCACCGAGTAGGTGCCGAGCTGGGCGAAATAGGCGTTGCAGGAGACCACGATCCCCTTCACCAGATCGAGGTCGCCGTGCGGCGTGCGGTCCATGGGATCGTCGCGGATGGGTTTCCCCCACCCCCTGACGTAGTTGCCCACCCGGCCGCCCTCCAGCAGCTTGCAGGTGTAGACCTGGCTGGCGAGCCGCGGATTCTTGCGCAGGGCCGCCATGGCCGTGACCACCTTGAAGGTCGAGCCCGGGGGATAGATGCCGTAGCGGGCGCGGTCGATCAGCGCCGGCGTGGTCTCCTCGCTTCCCTCGGTGACCTGCACCGGGAGCTGCGCCGGCCACGGGTAGCTCACCGAGGCCAGGAGGTCCCCCGTGGCCGGATCGAGCACCACGGCGGCGCCGCCGAACCCACCCTGCCGGGCGTACTTGGCCAGCGCGTCGGCCGCCCGGAGCTGGAGGCGGACGTCGATCGTCATGCGCAGCGTGCGGTCGCGGCCGAGGATCGCCTTCACCGCCGGGTGCTCCGGCTGCCAGCGGTGGCGGAGCAGGGGGATCAATTCCCCATAATCGCGCTGGAGCTCGCGGGTCTTCTGGCCGTTCGGCTGGACGACCTCGGCCGCCCCCGCGAAGTCGTCGTACCCCTGGAGGAGGACGCTGGCGTCGCGCTCGGCGTAGGAGGTGTTCTTCGCCGCCCAGTTGGTGCGCGAATTGAGGTCCCCCAGCAGGTGGAAGGTGCGGCCGCCGAACGGGTAGATCCGGGCGCCGGGCGGCTGGCGCTCGTCCGCCGCCGGCAGCAACGCCCCCAGCCGCTCCAGCACGGCGCGGCTCTTCTCGATCTGCGCCGGATCGCTGGTGGCCAGGATCACGCCGTTGCGGTCGACGACGTCGCCGCGGGGGATCGACTGCGCGATGTCCACCAGCCGGGGGTTGTACTCGAAGCGGCGGAAGCCGTCCCCCTGGAGGGTCAGGGCGCCGCGGGTGAGCACGCGGTCGGCCTGGAGCACCTGCACCTGGGCCGCGCGCAGCACGATCAGGGCCAGCACGGCGGCGAGCGCCACGCCGGCCCAGCGGGCCGCCCCCGCGAACCGGCGGTTGGCCTCTACCGCCTCGGCCGGTCCGGGGCGGGCCGAGACGGCCAGGATCATCCCGAAGATCAGGAAGTTGGCCAGCATGGCCGTGCGTCCGGAGCTGAGGAAGGGGGAGACCACGCCCGAGAGCGGCAAGACTCCGAGAATGCCGCCCGCGATCAACAAAGTCTGGATGGCGGTGAGCACCGCGAGCCCCAGGGCCAGGAAGAAGCCGTACGCCGAGCCGGCGCGGAACGCCGCCCGGAAGCCGCGCCAGACCAGGAGCGCGTAGAGGGCCAGCACCGACAGCAGCCCCAGGAAGCCGAGCTGCTCGCCCACCGCCGCCAGCACCAGGTCGGTGTGGATCTCGGGCACCCGCTGCGGCTGCCCCAGCCCCAGGCCGGTGCCGGTGAGGGCGCCGCCGGCCAGCGACCAGAGCCCCTGCGCCAGATGGTCGCCGCCGCGGAAGGAGTTGTCCCACGGCGACATCCACATGGCGAGCCGGCCGGACACCGTGGCGGGGTAGTGGATCTTGTAGGCCACCACGAACGCCATCACCAGGAGCGCGGTGCCCACCAGCGCCATCCACGGCTTGCCGCGCGCCACGCAGTAGAGGGTGAGGAAGAGGAACGAGAGGATGAGCGCCGGCCCCAGGTCCTTCTGGAGGAAGAAGAAGGTCAGCACCAGCCCCATGGCCAGGAGAGGCGGCAGCAGGTATTCGAGCTTGGGGATCCGCAGGCCCCGCGGCAGGCCGGCGCGGGTCTCGGCGATCTCGCGCAGGAATTCCCAGCGCTCGAAGAAGTAGCCGGCCAGGAAGAGCACGACCAGGATCTTGATCGCCTCCACCGGCTGCCAGCCGAGCAGGTTGACC
>QHVW01000767.1 GCA_003223675.1 Acidobacteriota bacterium | reverse complement strand
TGGCTGCTCTGCGACGGGCCGGTCCACCCCACCCGCAGGATGCAGCTCTACTTCGGCGCGCGCGGCGTGGCGGGGCTGGAGCTCACCGTCTACGGCCCCATCCGGCCGCTCCACAGCGGGCACTACGGCAACTGGGCGCCCAACCCGGCGGTGGAGCTCGCCCATCTGATCGCGGAGCTGCGCGACGAGGAAGGCCGCATCCTGATCCCCGGCTTCTACGACGACGTCAAGCCGCTGACTGTGACCGAGAAGCAGGCGCTCGCCGTCATGCCTCCCGTCGAGGCCTCGCTGCAGGACGAGCTCGGCCTCGGCCGCACCGAGGGGAAGGGGGCCCGTCTCCAGGACCGCCTGATGGACCCGGCGCTGAACGTGCGCGGCCTGCGCGCCGCCGAGGTGGGGGAGGGGGCCGCGAACGCCATCCCCACCGAAGCGCAGGTCTCGATCGACTTCCGCCTGGTGCCGGACCAGACGCCGCAAAAAGTGAAAGACAAAGTCGAGGCCTTCCTGCGCGCCAAGGGCTGGCACCTGATCACGGAAGAGCCGGACAAAGAGACCCTGAAAGCCTTTCCCAAAGTGGCCCGCGTCGCCTGGTCCCTCGACTACCCCGCACACCGCACGGACATGAGCCTGCCCGTCTCCCGCGCCGTGGCCACGCTCGTCGAGCGCGCGACGGGAGGCCCCGTGATTCAGGTCCCCATGCTGGGAGGCAGCGTCCCCATGTCCACCTTCACCGGCATCCTGAAATCCCCGATGATCGGCGTCCCCATGGTCAACCACGATAACAATCAGCATGGGATCAACGAGAATTTAAGGTTGCAGAATCTGTGGGATGGGATCGAGGTGTACGCGGAGCTGATGGCGGGGATGGGCGGGGTGTGGGGGAAGTGAGGGAGGATCAGCCCGCGGGGCGCAGCAGCGCCGCGGGCCGGTAGCGTTTTCCGGAGTCTGTCGGCACCATCTCGTAGGTCTGGACGGCGTTGACGTTGTTCAGGAGCTGCCCCGTCATTATGGCGAGCCCGGCGGGGACGGCCATGAAGAGGTGGACGCGGACGATCTCGGGATACTCCCGAAGCGCCGCCCGGACCTCTCGTTGCATCAGGTACGCGAGATCGGCGGCTTGCCCGGCGCTCTCCAGATCGTGGGGCGGATCGCCCGGTTTCCAGATCTTCAGGATCGCGCGGAACGCGGGGAGCTCGCCGCGGCTGGCCGCGAAGACCGTCCCCACGTGATCGGCCACGGAGACGAGCACGGCCAGATCCCGGGCTCCGAGCTCCCGAGCCTCCCGTTGCGATTGGAAACCTGACGGCTCCCTGGCCGCCGCGATCGACCAGGTCTGAAGATCCCGGCCCTCCTTGTATTGCTCCCAGACGATGGGGAGACGGCGGGGCGCCAGGAATTCGCTGCCGAGCGCGATGGCGGCTGGAATCGAGGCCAACCCCTTGGCTTCGACCGGACGCCCGGGGGCCTTCTCCTCGATGGCTTTCGCGACTCTCTGGAGGGCTGGCAGGAGATGATCCGTCCAGGCTCCGGCTTTGGCCTCTCGGCCTTCAAAGCGATGGAGCCAGTGAAGGATCAACGACGCCCTGTCATCGGGCGGAGCCTTCCGGGTGTGGAGGACCACTCGCAAGGGCTCACCGTCCGGAAGGCTGCGATGGATGGCGTCGATCCGCCTGCGCAACACCCAGGCCGCGACCTCCGCCGCTGATGCCGGAGCGATCGGATCTGCCGTCACCTTGCGCAGATTCCAAAGCTTCAGGTCCTCCAGGGTGACACTGGGATCGAGGAGGGCTGCCGCCGCTTCGTAATCGAGCCCGCCCGCGACGACGGGAACCACGAAAAAAGCGTCCTGCCGGCGGGCTCGCTCCAGAATCAGAGGCGCTTCCACCTGGCGCACCATGGGAGAGTCCGCGATCTCCGGGGTCAGCCAGAGGATGGCGCTCGCGGTCTCCGGGTCCCGCAGAACCCTCTTGATCTCATCCTCCGTGGGAAGCTCGTCGAGGTCGTCCAGATCCCGCCAGGTCGGTATCCCGAGGTCGTGCTGCGCGGAGATCAGGAGCTCCGCCTCCACTTTCCGGTCTCGTTTATAGCTCAGAAAGGAAAGGCCGGCGGGATTCGTCATGAGGTCTGCTGCACCCCGCCGAACGTCCCGTACCCCGAGGATTTCTTGGCGCCGATTCCCAATGCGTCGAGCGCGATCGGAAGCAGCTCTGCAAGCCGTGCGAGATCGCTTTCCTGGGCACGAAGGGAAAAGTGGAAATCGGTGCCCGCCCGGATGGTGAGGAACGGGATCGGGATCGGTTTATCCCAATCGGCCGGCAGGACGGTCGCGGATTCGTCGCCGTAGTACTCCCGGTGATGGGGAGTGAGGATGTCCACCTCGAGCGCCGGCCAGGCCGCGGGAAAGGCGTCGTAGAAGATGGCGGCTCCAACCCGCGGCGTGGCGCCGGGCACGATCTCGGGGCCGAAGATCCGGTCCAGATTCCCGGTCCAGAATTCCCGGGCACCGTCTCCGAGCTCAATCTCTCCGTCCACGACCAGACGGGCGGCGGCGCGCAGCATCCCCTTGACGCTCGACCCGGGCAGGTAGGGACAGCCGGTGAGGCGGTCGAACAGGAATCCGGTCTCGATCGGGCTGGGAAGGCCGAGCCCGATGGCAAGCCGGGTCCGGGTCGTATGCCGGAAGCTCTTCGCGCCGAGCTTCTCCAGGGTGGCCGCCCGGCGCCCGAGGAGCTCCTCGAAGTGTTTCCGAGGTGCATGGCCCTCGAAGGCACCGGTGAAGGTTGACAGGAAATCTGACTTCCCCTCTTCGACGATTTTCCACTGCGGATCGTAGCGGTCCATCCCCTTGTCGAAAAGGAGGGAGCGGTTCACGCCGGAGCCCGGTTGGAGCAGGGGCCCGAAGCGGTGGGGGAGGGGAAGCCGGCTCACGTCTGCTCGCCCTCACCTGCGATAAAGGCCTCCGCGAACCGCTTGAGCCAGACCGCGAGCGCCCGGGCTTCGGCGGAGGCTGCGCGATAGGTCGCCTCGGCGGCTTCGCCCGCGCTTTCTCCGACGATGCAGCCCAGCAGGCCTCTGCCCTGGAGATCGATCCGCTGCCGCAGCCACTCCTCGATCCAACCGCAGATGCGGGCCTCCGGCTTCTCCGAGCCCGCCGACAGATAGAAGGCGACGGTCTGGCCCAGGCCGTTGCTGTGGAGGCGGGCCGGCAGCTTGAGAAGCTGGGTCTTGTACTTGCCCTTGTCTCCAGCCCCCTTGACCGTATCGATCTTCTCCAGGGCGAAACGGGCGCGCCGTTGCTCCAGGGTGGCCATCTCAGGAAACCCTCTTGAGCCGGATCACCCGCTCCTTCTGCAAGGTCTCCGCGAACGCTTCCGCCTGGGAGCCGACGCGCAAGGGAGCCAGGAAGAGGGTCTCCGGCGGGACCACCTCTTCCACGAACAGGTTCCCCTTGTAATCGGAATCCGGCCGCTTGCGCTCCTCTTCCGGCAGCTTTGCTTTGTCGAGGTTGACCGTGGTGCCCAGGAAATTGAGCTTGATCCGGGTGAGGATCTCCGTGCCGGTCTCGACCAGCTCCTTGAAGTCGGCGTCTGTGACGATCAGGAGGTGCCCGGCGAACAGGCGGCGCGTGTAATCGAAAGCTTTTTCCTGCGGCAGCAGCGATTGCAGGAGCCTGAGGCCGCTCGACTTTTCTCCGAAGAAGGTGGGATCGGATTTCTTCGTGAGCGAGATCTCCTCCAGGAGCACGTTGCCCTGCGGATTGCCTCCGGAAAGCGCATATCCCTTCTCCGGCCCCTTCACGGTGAGATCGGCCCCGAGGCAGCGGAAAACCCTTTCCAGGACGAAGGGGCAGGTGACCCAATGGAACGGCGCTCCGGAGGAGCGGATGGGGAACGCCACCAGGATGCCGTCTCCGAACGAGACGCTGCCGGCCGCGCCGGGCCGCTCGGATTTCTTGTCTTCCTCCGCGCCGAAGAGGACGTGAATGCTCGCTTCGCCCAGGGCCTCCAGAAGCTCGTCGCGGAGGACACCCTTGATCGTGGAGCCGGGGATGACCGGGTAGTTGGTGTGCCGCTCGCGCTGGACCGGCAGATCGACGTATCCCGTTCCTCCCTCGGCGCCGCAATGGAGGGGAGTCTCGGTGTAGAGGCCCAGGACGCCGATCTGAGCAAAGGTCTTGCTGGCCACGATCTTCTCCTAACGGGAGACGCCGGCCACGGCGAGCCCGAAGCCCTGCCAGGCCGGAAGGTTGTCCAAAGGGTCGGAAAGGCAGAGCCCGTCGAGAGCGTCCGCAGGCGTGGGCTCCCCGTCCGCGGAATCGAGCAGGAACACGGAGCCGGGAGGGAGAGCGCGCCGGAGCGGCTTGGCGCGGTTCCGGGCCAGATCCCAGCCGCCGACGTTGACGAAGCCCCGGAGTGCCGCGGCCGTCAACCTCCAGGTCCGGCCCGCGATCTCTCCCGAGAGCCGGCCGGACGAGAAACCCGGCGGATACCCGCCGGCCGCGGAGAGCGCCGGGGTCGCGAAGCACAGGCTGAGGCGCTTGGCGCCGAGGGGCTCGCCGCCCGGGAACGGCGGGCCTTCCCGGAGCACGGCCGTCCGCCCCTCGCCGCCCAGCCTCGCCCATCCTCCGGCCGGCTTCGAGCCCGACGCCGGTCCGCGTCTCGTCGCACCAGAGCTCCCCGGCAGGAACGAAATCCTCGGGGTTGGGAACGCCACCCCGCCGCCAGGCCGCGAGCCCCTCGGGCTTGAGAAACCAGCCGGGGACCGGCGTGGGCTCCGTGCCCGGATCTCCCTGCCATCGCCGCCAGCCGTCTCCGTCGGGCTCGCAGGGCACCATCGGGCTCAGCGGATGGGACCAGGCCGCTCCGCCGCCCTCCTCCTCGGGCCGGTAGCGCACGACGGAGGCGATCCGGGGAGCCCCGAAGGCCTCTTGCGGGTCGGGCGGTTGGATCTCCAGGCCGAGGTCCTGGGGCGCGGGAAAGAGCGGCACGCCGTCCCGCACCAGCCAGGGGCCGCGCAGCCGCAGCGAGCCGAGCTCCCCCCAATCGCCGAGCTCGTCCGTGAGATCGCCCAGGCGGGATTTCCAACTCCGCTCGTTCAAGCCGGCGAGCTCGATCTCCTTGTCCAGCAGGCGCCAGGTGCGGATGGCGCCGTAGAGCGTCGCGGGATGGGGAGGGAGAGGGAGCGCAGGTAGTGGTCCGCGCCGCGGGTGCTCGGTCGGCCGTCCCGGAAGAAGAGCACGTCGTCCGGCACGAGCTCGAACGCCTGCCAGTCGCCGCTCACCGCTGCACCTCGATCCCCAGGAAACGGGCGATCCGCAGGGCCGGCGTCCGGCGGCGCAGGAAGAACGGCGCCACGAGCTTCGCCACCTCCGGAGCTCCCCCGGAGACCTCCTCGTTCCGGGACAGGCGGTCGGCCAGCCAGGGCTCCCAGCGCGCGGGATCGTCCTGGAAGACCTCCAGGAGCGTCCGTTCCTCCAGCCGCAGGGTGAACGTCTGGCGGGACGAAACCCTCCCCTCCCGCAGCTTCTGGGTCAGCTCGTCGAGATCCGCGATCCAATTCGTATCGCCGTCGCCCGGCCGCGCCTCCCAGGGGAGCGCCACCTCGACCGGCACGCCGCCGCGCTTGACCAGGCGCAGGGCCACGGAGTCGCGCCCACCGCGCTCCTTCGCTCCCCGGTCGAGAAGCTCTTCGAGATCGTGCAGCAGCAGGCCGGCGGGATGTCCGGGGTGGGCGAAGAGGATGGCCGCCGACAGCGTGAACGGCTGGCGATCCGGGTCCTTGAGCCGCTGGCGGGCCTCCTGGAAAGCCTTTCCGTAACGGTTTCGCAGGGCCCGCGCCAGCGGCAGGGCGTCCCGTGGATCGCACAGGAAGAGGACGTCGTCCCCGCCCGCATAGATCACCTGCGGCGCCAACCCGTTCAGCTTTTCGATCCCGAGGCCCTGCCAGAGGAGATCCGTCGAGGCCTCCGTCCGCAAACCCGCCGCGAAGCCGCCCAGCGCCTCGGAGACAGCCCGGTGGAACGCCTCTAGGTCGCCGTCCGCGACGGCGTCCGCGGGGAGCGAGAAGATCCTGCCCATCCGGTCTCCATCCATCTTCACCACGGCGAAATAAGGCGCCTCCTCGGACGGCTGGAACTTGTCGAAGGCGTCGAAATTCGCGTCCTGCTGCCGGTCGAGCGGGAAGAACCGCTTGGTGGCGCAGACGAGGCAGAGCCGCCCCTGATCGGCGCGCAGGAAGCGTTGGTATCGCGGCTCCGCCTTCTGCTCGGCCTCCAGCCAGAGGCTCTGGACCTTGCCCCGGTCGCCATCCGGCAGGGCCGTGCGCTCACCGCAGACGGCGCATTTCTCGCCGCTCTCCTCGATCTGCGGGAAGGGACGGAACATGCGCGAGGCCGCGAAGCGGCGGGCCGCCTCCCGCGAAGCCGCCGCGTAGCCGCCCTCCTCGGGCACCCAGGACCACGCGAAATCCAGCAGGCGGCCGGTCTGGCGCGAGCTTCCATCCTCATCCCAGAGGGCCGGCGACGGGCGGAGCCCATAGGACTCGAGCACGCCCACGGCGGCCCGCACCAGCCGGTCCCACTCGCCGCGGATCCTCCCTTCCATGGCCGCCGCGATCGCGCTCGCCTGATCGATGGGCACCCGGCAGACGAAACGGTTGGGCAGGCCGTCGGGGATGGTGGAGCCCTTGGGGAGGAACGGAAAGATCATCTCGCAACCGCCGGCGCGGTGGGCCTCGCTGATCGCCTGCCGCGTGAGATGCGAAAGCAGATAGCTCCCGGCCCACACGTCCGAGATCCGCCGCGCCTGCTCGATGAACGAGTG
>QHVW01000766.1 GCA_003223675.1 Acidobacteriota bacterium | reverse complement strand
CTGGCGCTCGCGGAAGGGAAATCCCCTCGGCAACTGAAAAAGCACGATCCTCTGGAAAACGGCCTCCGGGTCCGCTTGACCCGGCGGGAGTCGTTCCTTCAGGTCTTTCTCTACGATATCGGTCTATTGCGGCCCAGTACGGGGCCCCAGGACACCCGAATCAATGAACCGCCCAAGATCGATGGCGTCATCCATCTCGCTGGCCAGGGCCGGCTGGAGATGGGGAACCCGAGCCTCATGAATCGCATCGTCACGACGGTGATCGTTGAGTGGGGAGATTTTTGGGCCTCGTTACGCCCTGGGCGGAGCCATGACATCCAGGGCAAAACGCGAGAAGGGTCCCTGGAGTTCAAAGGTACCGCGGTACGGGTGCTCGCGGACCCGGTCGTCGGCACGTTCGTGGCGGTGGACGAGGGCGTTGCGATCGTGCATGCCTTTGCCGGCGGTGACGTCGAGGTCACGTCGGGGCACTGGGTGTTGATACCGCCCGGTGGCGTGCCCACCCGCCCGGCGACGCTCGACAGCGTGGACATTCTGGAGGACCCGCCCCTCCTGCTGCAGGATTTCACGACTGAGCCCCCGAGCAGGCCTCCCCTATGAGCGACGGTCTGCAAGGCCGGCCCCGCAGAGGCGGCCTATTTCCCGCAGTGTTGGTGCTCGCCGCTACGGCCGCGGGGCTCGGGGTGCCGGGGCTCCTTTCCGCGTCCGAACCGATCGTCTGCGATCAACAGCCGCTGATCGCAACTCTTCCTCAAGGTGGCGCCCAACTCGGATGGTCCATGGCCATCGATCCCAAAGGCCCGTGGCTGGCGGTTGGCGCTCACCTGGCTGACGCGGACAACGCCCGGAAAGACTCTGGTTCCGTGGCGCTCTACCTGAATCCCCAGTTGGGAGCGCAACCGACCCGACCGACCCCTCCAGAGCTCGTTCCCGCCGATCTGCAGGCCGGTGATCAGTTTGGGGCTTCGGTCTCGATCAGCGGGGACTGGTTGGCCGTCGGCGCTCCTATGGGGGACGGGCGGGTTCGGGATTCCGGAGTCGTCTATCTTTTCTACCACGGCGAGACTTGGGATCTGAAGGCAAAGCTGGAGGCCGCGGATGCCGCCAAGGGTGACCAGTTTGGCTTCTCCGTTTCGCTCAATGGACATGTTTTGGTTGTCGGCGCCCCCGGCGAGTCAGCCCGCGGCAGCAGCGCGGGCGCGGCCTATGTCTTCGAAATGCCAGGGAACGTCTGGACCCAGACAGCGAAGCTCCTTGCCAACGCCAACGATAGCCAGCCCTTTGATGAATTCGGCTCTTCCGTAGCTACCGACGGAGACGAGATCGTGGTTGGCGCTCCCTTTGCCGACGATCGCACAGTGCACAAAAACTTCGGAGCCGCCTATGTTTTCCAGCGGAACGCGAACGGATGGTCACTCGCGGATAAGGGCAAGCTGACAGCCGATGCGTTTCGGCCGGACAACATGCAAGTCGGCGCCGCGGTGGCGATCCGTGGAGGGCGGATCGTGGTCGGCGCCCCCGGAGACGACCTCCAGGGAACCGACTCCGGATCGGCCTACGTCTTCGAGCGGACGGATACCGGCGTCTGGAGCTCCCAGCCGCTCTCCGTCCAAGACCCGGGCCAGGGCGAGCAGCTCGGCGCCTCCATCCAACTCGATACCTCTTCGAACGGCAGAGCGATGGGACTTGGGCGCAGACCCGTAAGTATTACCGGCACTCGGCGGGCGGTGGATTCGGCCAGTCAGTCGCGATTCTCGGCGATACTAATACCGTCTTTATGGGTGGTTTCCTGGAAGACGTAGGGACTGAGGTCGACGCCGGAGCGGTCGCGATGTGTCCTGGTCAGAGGCCAACGCAGTGCCCTTCGATCAGCAAGACGGATAACCGGGACACCGTCTGTCCGGGTGACGCCGTCACCTACGAGATCACGGTGAGCAATGACCCGAGCAATGCCTCCGTGACCGGCGCCACCGTGGTCGATGATTTCAGTTCCATATCGCAGCTCCAAGATGTGAGCTGGAAGTGCATGCCGAGCGACGGGGCGAGTTGCTCCCCTCTCTCCGGTAGCCAAGACCTGCGGAGTACTGTAAACCTCCAACCGGGTAAGGAAGTTACATATGAAGTGAAGGCCAGAGTAGGTGCCCAGGCCACGGGAACGATCACCAACCAAGCCAGCGTGACTCTCTCCGGGGCGGCCTCGAGCTGCGCACAGATGACCGACACCACCAAGATCCCGGGAGACCTGGCGATCGAGATCGGCGGGCCAACTCAGATTCCGGAGGGTGAGGTGGCCACCTACGCGGTGGGGGTCTCCCACAGCGGAGCCGCGATGACAGGCGTCCAGGTAACGGTTGAGGTTACTGGTGGAACACCTCTTCCTCCAGCAGCAGGCACGCCCTGTGTCATCAATACTCAAGGTGGCTTTACCTGCAATCTAGGCAAGCTCTCGGCGGGCTCGTCTTCCGTGCCCCTGGAGCTCAAGGTCCAGGCTCCTGGGGGCTGCCCGTGCCCGGCGGCTCCGATCACCTTGACGGCCACGGTGACGGCCAACGATAGGGAGTGTGACGACAGCAACAATAGCGCGACCGCCAGCACCGCCGTCACGTGCGCGGCAGACCTGGTGCTCCAATCTTTCACGGTCGTCCCCCCCAATCCTCCCCAGTGCGGCACGATCACTTACAAGATCGATTACAAGAACCTGGGGCCCGGTTTTGCCTGCGGTACGTTCGTGGAGCAGTCCATTCCGGCCGGTCTCACGTTCGTGGGCCCGCCCTCCTGCCAGATCGTAGGGTCGAACGTCCACTGCCTGGTCGGCGATCTACCCCCCAACGGCATGGGGACCCTCCAGACGAGCTTTGGCGTGCCCACCGTCTGCCAGGACCCGATCGACAGCAACGTTAAGATTTCGAGCACAACGCCCGATCCCAATCCCTCAAACAACGGTAGCGCTGCGGAGACACACTGCCCACCGAACGTGCGGATCACCAAGACGGACAACCCGGACCCCGTCGTGCCCGGGCAAGGTCTCGTCTATGAGATCACCGTCAAGAACACCGGCGCCGCGGCGGTTTCGGGCGCCGTGGTAGAGGATGACTTCCCGCCCGAGCTGCGAAAGGTGCTCTGGTGCCGCGGCGCGGGCTGTGTGCCTATCCTCTCTCCGCCTCTCAAAGATACGATCGACCTCGCCGCGGGAGAGACGCGTATCTACCGTCTGGGCGGGATCGTCCAGCCCATGTGCTCGGGCGTGCTCCACAACAAGGCCACGATCACACCGCCCGCCGGCGTGTGCGACGATCCCTCCGACAACCAGGCAATGGAGGACACCCACGTGGTCGCGACCGGCGTCCTCGCCTTCTGCGAGGGGATCAGCGGCCCGATGCTGGAGATGACCCCATTCACCAAAACCTTCCTGTTGATCAACTGCGGGCCTGCCAATCAGGCGGACAATCCGGGAGACGAATTCAAGGATACCCTGCCTGCCGGGCTGACCTTGACCGGCGCCAGCGCCACGAGCGGCGTGGCCTCCACCTCGGGAAATATGGCCACATGGAACGGCGCAATCCCGGTGGGTGGAACAGTGACGATCACCATGAACGGGATGATCGATCCGCTGACCGCCGGCATGACCTTCTGCAACCAGGCGACGATCGCCTATGATGCCGACGGCGACGGAACCAATGAGTCGATCGGATTCTCCGACGATCCCGACGAGCCGGGCCCGGCGGACCCCTGCTGCTTCCGGGTACTGAAAATATTCGAAATCCCCCTCCTTTCGGGGGACGGCCTCGCCGCGCTCGCGCTCCTGCTGGCCGCCCTCGCTATAATGCGGCTCCGGCGCCGGTCTCTTTGAGGAGGGAGGGCCTCCATGTTCGTAGGGCACGAAGCCATCGGATTGGCCGGCCGCGCGAAGACCCCGTGGATCTCGCTGGGGACCTGGCTCATGGCCGTGCAGTTTCTCGACCTGCTGTGGCCGATCTTCCTCCTGCTCGGCTGGGAGCACGTGCGCATCGCGCCGGGGATCACCAAGCTCTGCCCGTTCGATTTCTACGACTATCCGATCTCGCACAGCCTGGTGGGGGCGCTCGGCTGGTCGGTGGTCTTCGCCGTGGGCTATCTGTTCCTGGGGAGATCGGAGCGGGCCTTGCGAAGCCGCGGCGCGCTGCTGTTGGGCGCGGGCGTCTTCAGCCACTGGCTGCTCGACCTGATCGTCCATCGCCGCGACCTGCCGATCCTCCCCCACGGCCCCTACGTCGGCCTCGGGCTGTGGAAGTCCACCGCCGAGCTCTGGATCGAGGGGGCGCTCTACGTGGCCGGCATCGCGCTCTACCTGCGCGCCACCCGGTCCCGCGATGCCATCGGCCGCTGGGGGCTCTGGGTGCTGCTGGTGCTCATGGCGGCGATGTGGCTCTCCGGCCCTTTCAGCCCCCCGCCGTCCGACGTGCGGACGCTCGCCTGGGGGGGCCTCGTCGTCGGCTGGCTGATTCCGCTCTGGGGGTGGTGGGTGGACAGACACCGGGCGCGGGTCTGACGCCGCGGTTTCTCACCCCGCCGCCACCGCCGAGCCGGTGAACGCGGCGATGCCAGGTCCCGGAGATCGTAGGGCTCGCCGTCGAGCACGAACGGCGCGCTGTCCACGAGCTCCGCCGAGAAGACGTTGGTGGCGAAGGCGAAGCCGCCCAGGATCGGAGAGGAGAGCGTCTGCCCCATCACCACGCTGGTGCGCCGGAACACGGCCACGCGCGTCCCCCGCGAGAACGAATCGGGATCCCCGAAGTCCCCGCCCCCTTCCGGGTTGAAATAGACGCTGAACTCCCCCGTTGTGTCGAGGCCGATCGCCACGTTGCCGTTGGTGATCGGCTCCGATTGGAACGGCTCGGAGCGGAAGGTGAAACGGGCGCTCGCCTCACCGATCGCGCCCGGGTTGAACGGCGAGCCCTGGACCCCCTCCAGATGGAGGAAATAGCCCAGGTCCTGGAGCCTGCCCTGCTGATCCAGATAGAAGCGGCCGGTGACGTACCAGGCGACGCGGCCGGGGGTGATCGGCATGCGGAATTCCTCCTCAAGAAACCGCCGCATTCTGCCACAGATCCACCCGCGGCTCCCGCCCCTTTCAGAGCGCCTGGTTGAGCGGATAGACGTAGGCCAGGTAGAGATAGAAGAAGAGCAGCGAGATCACCAGGATGATCACGCCGAGGACCGGCGAGCTCACCTTGATCCCTTCGCGTCCGGCGGAGATCTCAGTGACCACCACCGCCGCCGCTTCGGCCGGCGGCGCGTCAGTCCCCAGATTATGGATGATGGGGGGACGCGGCCGGAGCGACAGCCGGAACTGCAGCCAGGAGAAGAAGATCCCGATCAGCACGAGCAGGATGACGATCACGAAGGTCACCCGCGACGAGGCGAGCTGCCAGTCATAGAGCTTGGTGCGGTGCTGGAACGCCCAGACCCGGTAGTTGTAATACGCGCGCCAGGCGGCCTGCTGACGCTCCCGCGTCGCCGGATCGAGGTTCGCTCCACTTTGCGCGGATCGAAATCATCGATGATCGCCGCCTTGGCGCCCGGCGGTTTGGACGGAGCTCCGCCTTCCGTGGCGGACGCGGTCCAGGAGACGGAAAGGAAAAGGAACAGGATGGCGAGAGCCAGGCGGAGCGGTCGCATGGCGCATCCTCAGGGCTGAGCCAGGAGCCGCTGCAACAGGTCGGTACGGGCTGCGATCTGTTGGTAGAGCCCCAACCCCCGCTCTCTCGCCAGGTAGTCGTTGAGGCTCTCTGTGCCGCCGTCCTCACCCTGCATCCGCGCCTGAAGCGCCGTCAGGAGAGACCTGTTGTGGCGCTGCAGCCACAGGTCAAGCTGAGACCCCGAGGCCGGAGGGTCGGGAGGGCCGGCGGAGGGCATCTCCGCCTCGACGTGCAGCTTCGGCGTTCTGTTGGTGACCTTGCCGTCCTTGTCGCGCCAGGTGGTGCCGCTCCAGTCATCCTCGACGCTGGTGCCGTCCGGATAGGTGATGCGCTTCCCGCCACCGGCGGGCCTCGCCAGCCGGACCGTGCCGTCGGTGTAGGTGGTCTGGACGCTCCCATCCTTCAGGATGAGGACCTTGGCCCCTTCGGGCGATGGACAGTCGTGAAACGGAGGCGCCGGGCACTGCGGTTTCGCGGGGGCCATGGGGAGGACCACGGCCTGGTTGGCCTTCACCGAAGTGGTCGCGGGAATCCTGACCGCATTGGGCCGGATCGGCTTGTCCTGGGCCGCGCCCGGCGCTCCCACGGCCAACAACAGCAACGAGACGATGGTGGAAGATCCGATCGATTTCATGGCGTGCTCCCGCGCCGGTCATGGTTGGCGCTCAAGCTCTCAGGCGTTGCCAGGGTCCAGTTTGTTACCATTCTCCCAAATTCAAGCCGCCGGAGGACCGCCATGAAGAAGCCTCTCATCCTCGCCTCGCTCGCCGTCTGCGCCGTGGTCGCGCTGATCGCCGCCCGTCCCAAGCCGGCCATGCCGCCGCTGTGGCAGGTGTACGAGCAGACGCTCAAGCGGGCCAAGTACGTCGACCTGACGCATACGATCAGCCCGTCGATCCCGGTCTGGGCGGGCTTCGGGCCGTCGTCGTTCGGCCCCGCCATGAACCCCAAGACCGGCAAGGCCTACACCTACAAGGACGACGGCTTCGAGGCCACCCGCTACACGTTCGCCACGGACCAGCTCGGCACGCAGCTCGATCCGCCGGCCCACTGGGACCCCAACTATCCGGCGATCGACGAGCTCCCGGCCACCTACGCGGTCCGCCCGCTGGTGGTGATCCCGATCGTGGAGCAGGTGAAAAAGGACCCCGCATACCACCTCACGGTGGCGGACATCCTGGCCTGGGAGAAACGGCACGGCCGCATCCCGGAAGGCTCGGTCGTCTTCGTCCGCTCCGACTGGTCGAAGGAGTGGCCGAACCCGGAGCTGGCCACCCGCGAGAAGTTTCCCGGGGTGAAGCTCGACGCGCTCAAATTCCTCCACCAGCAGCGCAAGATCCTCTTCCACGGCCACGAGCCGCTCGACACGGACACCACTCCGACGCTGGAAGGCGAGTCCTGGCTGATGCACCACGGCTACACCCAGGCCGAAGGGGTCGCCAATCTGGATCAGGTGCCCGAGACCGGCGCCCTGGTGGCGATCGGCTACCCCAAGCTCCAGGGAGGCCTCGGCGGCTACGCCCGCTACATCGCCATCTGCCCGCCGGACTGGAAATACGGCGTCGCGGTGGGCGAGGTGCCGGAGGCACCGCTCCCTCGCCTGGAGAAGCCCCTCCATTGGGGAGCAGGGGTGCGGGTGCGGTAATTCTCCCCCAAAAACCGCCCTGGAAGGGCGGGTATTCGCCAGCCTGGGGTTTCAACCCCAGGCGGAAAACCGCAGGCGATGTCGGGGCGATGCCGGGAGGGGGAGGTTGGGTCCGCCCGGGCCCTCCCCCCCGCCTGGGGTTGAAACCCCAGGCTAGGGAATACCCGCCCTTCCAGGGCGGTCCCTCTCCCCCGCCCCTCGATCCGAAGACGCCAAAAACGTCCTCCCAAGTTGTTGCAATCAAAGGGTTTGTCAGACCCGACCATTTTTTACGTCTTCAGAGGGGTGAACCGGCTCTTCCGGCCGGTTCCGAACGCCTCATGGAGGGACCCCTATGTCCTCGACGCTCGTGAAAATCATGCTCCACGTCGTCTTCAGTACCCGGCAACGCGCTCCGTTCATCGACGCCGCCCTGAAGGCCGACCTCTACCCCTACATGGCCACGATTGCCCATCAGAGAGGAGCCACCGTGATGGCGCTCGGCGGCATGCCGGACCACGTCCACCTCCTCCTCCGCGTAAAGGCCAGCCACAAGCTGTGCGACCTCGTCCAGGCGATCAAGGCGATCCCCTCGAAATGGGTCCATGAACGGCCGGAGCCGATCCCCGAGTTCGGATGGCAGACGGGATACGCCGCCTTCTCCGTCAGCCAATCGAACGAGGCCCGGGTGAGGAGCTACATCCTGAATCAGGAGGCCCATCATCGCCGTTCCACCTTCAAGAACGAGCTCATCGGGCTCCTGGAGAAACATCAGGTCGAATACGATCCGGACCACCTCTTCGATTGAGGGTGGCACCTCCAGAGGCAAACCCCAGAGAGCCGCCCTGGAAGGGCGGGTATTCACCAGCCTGGGGTTTCAACCCCAGGCGGGGGTGGGCGGCGGCATTGGGGACGGTGCCGGAGACGCCTGTGGAGGGGGACGGGTACCGCCGGGAGATGAGACCTATCCGGGGTTTTTTCCACCCGGCCTCCACCACCCGGGGTTGAAACCCCGGGCTGGTGGATACCCGCCCTTCCAGGGAGGTCCCCTCCAGCCGCCCAATCCCATATAGTTCGCCTCCGGAGGTAAACTCCAACGAACCGCCCCGCAGGGGCGGATATTCATTAGCCTGGGGTTTCAACCCCAGGCGGAGGAGGCGCTCGGAGGACCCCATGAAGGTCGCGGTGATCGGCGGCGGACCGGCGGGGCTGTATCTCTCCCTGCTGATGAAGAAGGCGGATCCGGGGCATGAGGTGGTGGTCCTGGAGCGCAACGCTCCGGACGCCACGTTCGGGTGGGGGGTCGTCTTCTCGGACCAGACGCTCGGCAACTTCCGGGCGGCCGATCCCGAATCGTTCCAGGAGATCTCCGACAACTTCGCCCGCTGGGACGACATCGACATCCACTTCAAGGGGCGGACGATCACCTCCGGCGGCCATGGCTTCGCCGGCATCGCCCGCATGAAGCTGCTGGAGATCCTTGCAGGGCGCGCCGCGCGGCTGGGGGCCGACCTCCGCTTCAACTGCGAGGTGCGGGACGACTCCGATCTCCCCGGCCTGGGGCTGGGGGACGCGGATCTGGTGGTGGCCGCGGACGGCGTCAACAGCGCGGTGCGGCGGCGGCACGCGGAGGCCTTCCGGCCCGAGATCGTCCAGGGGAAGGCCAAGTTCGTCTGGCTGGGCACCACCCGGCGGTTCGACGCGTTCACCTTCATCTTCATTGAGAATGAGGCCGGGATCTTCCAGGCCCACGCCTACCGGTTCAGCGACACCCACTCGGCGTTCATCGTGGAGTGCGACGAGGCCTCCTGGCGCAACGCCGGGCTCGACC
>QHVW01000765.1 GCA_003223675.1 Acidobacteriota bacterium | reverse complement strand
GCGCCTGGCACGCGATGGCGGGCTCGACCGGCGAATGGGCTGCCGTGCCGGGTCTGCTCGAAGGAGCCGCCGGGGTCGCGCTCGTCCTGCTGGCCGCCGTCTCGCCCGCCGAGCCGGAGTGGGACCGGATCCTCCTCGTATCTTGACAGCCGGAAAGCTCTCCCCTAGCCTCCTGGCGTCACACTGAATCCAAAGGGGGAAGCCGATGAAGAAGCGCTCCGCCAAGCTCACGCTGTACCGCGAGACCCTGCGCCACCTCGTCACCCCGGAGCTCCGGGATGCCGTGGGAGGCCTCCGCGCCGTGGACGACACCAGCCAGTCCATCCAGAGCGGTGAGACCTACTGCTGGTGCAGCAAGACCTGCGACTGCTGCGAGACCGCCACCCAGGTGGCCCGATAGGCCTCTCCGCCAAGACGGCGGGAGGAGCGAGAATCTCCTCGGCCTCCTGCCGCAGGAGGTCCAACCGATTGAGCTTGGCAAGGAAGATGAGGAGGCTGGAATCGGCGACCCAGAGACTCATCCGGCCAGCTCACGCGCCGCCCGGATCTCGGCCTCGATCTGCTCATCCCGGAGGTTGATCGCAGGGACACCGATCCGGTCGAGCTCCCGGAGGAAGGTCATCCGGCTCATGCCCGCCAAGCGCGCCGCCTTTCCAGAGGACAGGCGGCCTATCTCATAGAGCTTGGCCGCCGCCAGGAACGGCAACTCATGAGCGAGCTCAAGATCGGATAGCTTCAAGAGCTCGGGAAGCCCGGAGGGGTACTCAATGACCGCTTGTTTGGTGCAAGTATAGAGAGTCTCCCGAGATCCCGTCAAAAATCTCGTGGAAAGATGATCCCTCGAGGAATCAGGCGCCGCCCCTCGGCAATCGGATCTGCTATGATGTCGCCAATGGACGAAAAACGCTCAGGATTGAGTCTCAAGGCACCGGCGGGCTCCAGAGGAGCCTTTCACCTGCCGGGCCGCGGTTCCTTCCCCCCGGTCGATGATCATCTCGTCGAGCCGGAGGTCACGCGCGACGAGATCATCAACGGCCGCCGGGTGGTGGCGATGCCGGCCGAGGCGCCTCACGGAGACCAGCAGGTCGACCTCGACACTCTGCTGCGGATTCATGCCGCCCCGGGATTCGTCGTGTCGGCGGACCTGATCACCCGCTTCGCGGAGATCTCGGACTTCGCCAGCGACACTTGCGTGCGGAGGGAAGGGATCGACCCGGCGACCGGCCGGCGGTACCTGGAGGAGATCGCCTTCGAGGTGGTGTCGACCCAGACCGAGCAGAAGGCGGCGGAGAAGGCCGAGGTGATGCACCGCCGTGGCGTGCGGAGGATCTTCGGGATCTGGGTCAAGAGCCGCCGGAGGGTCTGCGAGTGGTCGGCCGAGAGCGGGAGCTGGCGTCTGTTGGAGGAAGGGTCTCAGATCGCGGATCCGTGCCTGGCGAGCCCGCTTCCGGTGAAGGCTCTGCTCGATGCCGCGTTGGTCCGCAGGGCGGTGGTCCAAGCCCTGGAGAGCCAGGGCGAGCCGGCGATCCAGGAGCTGAAAGCGGCGGCGGAAGCCCGGGGAGAAACCCGAGGAGAGGCCCGGGGAGTTGCCAGGTCCATTCTCACGATCTTGGAGGCGCGCGGGATCGCCGCGAGCTCAGTGCAACGGGAGGAGATCCTGGGTTGTGCCGACTTGGAGCGATTGGACCGATGGTTGCTTCGTGCCGGCGTGGCCACCTCGGCCGACGAGGTCATGGCAGTGGACTGAGCGCCCGCACCCCCGGCCGGCTCTCCCTCATCGTCTTCTGGATCGCGGTATTCCCCCCTCTGAGAGGCCGCTCAGACGAGTTCCGCGTCCGCCGCGAATTGCCGCTCGACAATCTCGTGGATCTTCGGGATCGCCGATTCCTCGACGCGGCCGGCCAGCGCGAAGGGGACCAGCGCGGGGTCGACGGCGTCACGGACCACCGGCAGCCGGAGGATCACCTCGCGCGCCATCTCCGGATCGGCGCCGGGGCCCCGGAGGCGATAAGTGGCCCCGATGATGGTGCCGCAGATCAGCTTGTAGAGGAGTGGCGGATCATTCAGGTAGTCCGTCAGCTTCGGCGCGCAATCGACGAGCTCGGCGACGCCGTCGAGAAATGTGGTGTAGTCGACGAGCGTACGGATGTGCTTGGCCTGCGCGAAGGCCGTCTCCTCGCGCGCGCAATCCTCTTCGATCCGCTTTTCCAGGTCTGGACGGGCGGGGAGCTCGCGCTTGCCGCTGCACAGCAGGGCGAAGTAGCGCGAGATCATCTCGGAGCAGGCCGGCACGCCGCCGTTGAATGGACGGGTCCAGCCGATCAGCGCCAGGCGGGGCCCGAAGTCCGGGTGGAACGCGTGCTTGAACAGCCGGCGCACATCCTTGATCTCGCGCCCGCCGAGCCACGCCGCCGGAATCGAGCTCTCCTCGTAACCGGTGCAGCACATGACCACGTCCGCTTCGACGTGCTCGCCGTTGGTGAAATGGACCGTGTTCCCCTCGAGACGGGCGACGCCGTGAGGGACGTGACGGATCTTCCCGTTCAACAGGTTCGCGACGAAATCGTCATTCTTCTGGAGGGACTTCCCCGTGAAGCCCGCCTTGATGAACCAGTCGCTGATCAGTTGCCTGTGGGGATCGCCGGACACCAGGTCTGCCTCGACGCGCTTACCGTAATACTCCTGTATGTACTGCCGCGGGACCCAACCCAGCAACCGGCTCGTGTAGCCGTCGTTCGTCGCGCGCCCGCCGTACGGCAGGCGCGCGATCAAGAGCGGGTAGTTTCGCAACGCCAGATAGCAGGCCGCGGCCACCTCGGAGATCTGGTTCGTGACGTCCGCGGACGTCTCGCCCATGCCGACGCACACCACCCGCTT
>QHVW01000227.1:4557-15352 GCA_003223675.1 Acidobacteriota bacterium | reverse complement strand
TCATCGCCCTGTTCGGCGCCTTCGTGTTCGCCGAGCTGAGCACGGTGATGCCGCGGGTGGGCGGGCAGTACGCCTTCTTCCGCGAGGCCTTCTCGCCCATCGTGGCCTTCCTCTACGGCTGGGGGCTGCTGCTGATCGTGCAGTCCGGGGCCACGGCGGCGGTGGCGGTGGCCTTCGCCCAGTACGTGGCGCGGCTGGTGGACCTCCCTCCCGGGATGGCGCGCTGGCTGGCCGCCGCCATCCTGCTGGCCCTCGCCGCCTTCCATGCCCTGGGGATCAAGCCCGGGGCCATGCTGCTCAACGTCATCACCTTCACCAAGACCCTGGCGCTGGCGGCGCTGATCGTGGGCGCCTTCCTCCTCACCCGCCACTCGGGCCTCAACTTCGAGCCGCTGACGCCGCCGGACCTCGGTGGGCTGCCGCTGCTCTCCGCCTTCTTCGCCGGGCTGGTGCCGGCCATGTTCGCCTACGGCGGCTGGCTCGCGGTCTACGTCTCGGCCAACGTGGCCTACGTGCACGTGCTGGGAGCGCCGGACCTCGCGGCCACCAGGACGCCTGCCGCCGACGTGGCGTCCCGGCTGGTGGGGGAGACCGGGGCCAAGGTGATCAGCCTCTTGATCGTGGTCTCCACCTTCGGCTTCATGAACCTCGCGCTGCTCTCGGCGCCGCGCGTCTACTATGCCATGGCGGCGGACGGCCTCTTCTTCCGTTCGCTCGCCCGCCTCTCGCCGCGCTTCCACGCGCCGACCGCCGCCATCCTGCTCCAGGGCGCCCTCGCCGCCGCCTACGCCCTGGCGAACACCTACGACCGCCTGCTCAGCTACGCCGTCTTCGCGGACTGGATCTTCTTCGCCCTCGCCGGCGCCTCGCTGATCGTCTTCCGCCGGACGATGCCCTCCGCGCCGCGGCCCTTCCCGGTCCCCGCCTACCCCTGGGTGCCGATCCTCTTCATCCTCGCGGGCCTGGGGATCGTCCTCAACATCTACTTTACGGATACCCGCAACGCGCTGATCGGGACGGGGATCTTTCTGCTGGGAGTACCGGTATATTTCTTCTGGCGGTCCGGCGCTTTGAATGGGGAGTCTGGTAGAATGCCCCGTGGAAGAGGTACTGACCGTGATTGAGCCTACTGTCAAAGAACAAATCCTGAAAGATCTGGACCGCTTGTCGCCAGAGCTTCAACAGCGGGCTCTCAAGCTGGTCCACAACCTCGCCGATCCTTTCCCCAAGGGCGCCTCGATCGAGGATCTGATGAGCGTGGCAGGCATCTTGGACGATGAGTCTGCCCGCGAGATGATCGAAGCGATCGAGGAGGGTTGTGAGCGGGTCGATCCAGAGGGCTGGTAGATATCTCCTCGACACCAACGCTGCCATCGCGGTTCTAAACGATAAGCTCGATCTCGAACGGCGTCTCGACGGCAGTCGCGCCTTATAGTGGTCTGCCCGGTGTTCGTTTGTGATGAGGAAACGGCTCGTCATTACGCTTCCATCGAAAATTTTCTTCGCAGGAAGGGTCACCCGAGACGGTCACTTCGACGATGTGGACGACCTGATCACCGAGACCTGGTGACCGCGTCACGACCCGAGGCAGGGTGAGGGGATTCCGCCTCCAAGAGCGTTCTCGTTATGGGTCGCCATCTCGGCGCCCGTTATACGAGAATGGAGACGCCTCATGGACGACATCCTTCTGATCCTCCGCATCACGGCCAATCACAACCAGACCCTGGTTTCGGCCGCGCGGATTGCCAGGTGAGATAAAGCTTGAGTGACAAACCAGCCCCCCGGGCCTGAGGCCCTGGGCTGGGCCACTTTCCCTCGCTGTCGTGCGCTTGACTTCGCGAAGAGAAGAAGCGCACCATGAATCGCTGGTCCGCAGCACCGTTCGTCCAAGGGAGACAGCAAGGAGGCAACCATGAACAAGAAGATGCCGAAGAAGCTGGTCCTATGTACGGAGACGCTCAGGAATCTCGACGAGCAAGTCCTTCAGCACGTGGCCGGCGGCACTTTAGCGGCTTCCAACTGCCCGCGCGTCTGCACTGACACATGCACCGCCACGCACCTCTGCTCAGGCTGCGCACCCTGCGATTAACCCCTAGGAACAGATCCGCGCCGCCGGGCGGCGGCGCGGTGTCTTCCCGCTCTCACCCCCGCCGGGCGATCTCGGCCTCGATCTCGGGGATGAGGGTCGGGTTGGCCGCGATCAGGCGGGTGAGGCGGGGCTGGGGACGGTTGAAGCGGGTCTCCTCGGGGGCTCCGGTGACGATGGCCCCGCCGGCCGCCAGGACCAGGGCCACGCCGGCCGCCACGTCCCACTCGTGCTTGGGGGTGAGCGTCCAGGTGGCGTCCACGAGGCCGGCGGCGACGAGGCCCAGCTTGTAGGCGACCGAGCCCATGGGACGGATCTCGATGAGGTCCTCCCGGTAACCCTGCCACTCCCCCCGCTTGACCTCGCTGCGGCTCGCCACCACCCGCGCCCCCTCCAGCGTCGGGCGCCCGCTCACCGCCGCCGGACGGCCGTTGAGGGTCACCCCGGCCCCCCGCGCGCCGACGATCGTCTCCCCGGTCACCGGGTTGCAGATGCCTCCCGCCATCGGCTCGCCGTCGACCACGAGGCCGATCGAGACGCACCACTCGGGGATCCCGGTCACGAATTCGCGGGTGCCGTCGAGGGGGTCGACCACCCAGACGCGCCGCTTCTCCAGCCGGATGAGGTCGTCCCGGGTCTCCTCGGAGAGCCAGCCGTCGCCGTTGCGGGGCAGCAGCTCGCGCAGGAGGGTGTCGACGGTGGTGTCGGCCTCGGTCACCGGGTCGTCCCCCTGTTTGTGCCGGGCCTCGATCTCGCCGGGGGTGAAGCGCTGGAAGGCGTCGCGCGCCCGTTCCAGCGCTTCCTGGATCCGCGCCAGATCCCCGGCGTGCTCCCCTCCGCTCACTTCTCCTCCAGGTTCCCGCCCACGTACCCCTCGCGCTCGAGGTAGAGCAGGATCTCCTGCGCCGCCTCCTCGGGGGAGAGCTTGGTGGTGTCGATCACCAGGTCGGCGTCGGTCGGATCCTCATAGGGGTCGGAGATGCCGGTGAACTCCTTGAGGATGCCGGCCCGGGCCTTGGCGTAGAGCCCCTTGCGGTCGCGCTCCTCGCAGACGTCGAGCGGAGTGGCGACGAAGACCAGCATGAAGCCGCCGCCGGGCTCGATCGCCTGCCGCACCTCCTTGCGCACGCTGTCGTAGGGGGCGATCGGGGCGCAGATCGCGATGCCGCCGTTCTTGGTGATCTCGGAGGCCACGAAGCCGATGCGGCGGATGTTGATGTCCCGGTGCTCCTTGGAGAAATTGAGCTCGGAGGAGAGGTTCTTGCGCACGATGTCGCCGTCGAGCAGGGTCACCGGCCGGCCGCCGGTCTCCATGAACTTGACCAGCAGCACGGAGGCGATGGTCGACTTGCCGGCGCCGGAGAGGCCGGTGAGGAAGACCGTGAGCCCCTGCTTGTGGCGCGGCGGATGGGTGCGCCGCAGCTCGTCCGCGACCTCGGGGAAGGTGAACCAGGCCGGCAGCTCCCGGCCCTCCTGGAGGCGGCGGCGCAGCTCGGTGCCCGAGATGTCGAGGGTGCGGGCGCCGGGCGGGATTTCGTCCTGCGGCAGATAGGTGTCGAGCTCCTCGACGTAGGAGACCATCTTGAAGGGGACCATCTCGACGCCGAGATCGTCCTGGTGCTTCTGCAGCAGCTCCTGGGCGTCGTAGGGGCCGTAGAACGGCTTGCCCTGGCTGTCCTTGCCCGGGCTGGCGTGGTCGCGGCCGACGATGAAATGGGTGCAGCCGTAGTTCTTGCGGATCAGCGCGTGGAGCATCGCCTCGCGGGGCCCGGCCATCCGCATGGCGAGCGGCAGCAGCGAGAGCTTGACGGTGTGCTGCGGCAGGCGGGGGAGCACCGCCTGGTAGCAGCGCACGCGGGTGTAGTGGTCGATGTCCCCCGGCTTGGTCATGCCGACGGTGGGGTGGATCAGCAGGTTGGCCCGCACCTCCTTGGCGGCCCGCAAGGTGAGCTCGCAGTGGGCGCGGTGCATGGGGTTGCGGGTCTGGAAGGCGACCACGCGGCGCCACCCCTCGCGGGAGAATTCGGCGCGCAGCTCGGCCGGCGTCTGCCGCAGGGAGCGGAAGTCGTAGTGGATGGGGAGCTGGAGCCCCTCCAGCCGGCCGCCCACGGCGACGCTGTTGCTCTTGTGGAGCAGGTGCGCCACCCCCGGATGATCGCTGCTGGTGGTGCCGAAGGTCGCCTGGGCGCTCGCCTGGCGGTCGGGCTCCCAGATCTCCTCGACGTGGAGGGTGGCGAGCATCACCCCTTCCGGATCGCGCAGCGCGAGCCGGCCGCCCACGCGCAGAGTCTCGGCCACCTGCGGAGTGACGTCGAGCAGGGTGGGGATCGGCCAGAGGGTGCCGTCGGCCAGCCGCATGCGCTCGCAGACCGAGTCGTGGTCCGCCTTCTTCATGAAGCCGGTCAGCGGCGAGAAACCGCCGTTCAGGAGGAGCTCCAGGTCGCAGAGCTGGCGCGGGGTGAGGTCCCAGGAGCACCAGTCGCGGGAGGCGGCCTTGAGCTCGGCCGCGCGGTCGGCGTCCACCAGGAGGTCGATCAGCTCGCCACCATGCGGCGCGATCAGATGGCTCATGGCGCCGTCGCCGGGGCGATCGCGCTCTGGGTGCGGTACGGGGAAGACGGAGACGTTCGACATGCGGTTCCTCGCGAGATTCAAGTCGGTTTCAGAAGGCCGGAACGACGACGGGGCCGGAAGGCTGTGCCTATTCAAGAAAGAGGCCAGCCCGTCCCAAGAGCGCGAACGGGCGCCCCGTCCTCAAGGGTGCGAGGCGGCCCGGAAAAGGGACAAAAATAGTGATCTATTTACGGCCGGGAGGGGGAGGGCTCGGGCTCCGGGCGGGTGACGATGACCGTGGTGACCCCCGTCGCGGCGATGACGGGGATCAGCACCGCCTTGCGCTGCCACCAGGCGACGACGCAGGCGCGGCAGACCTCGTCGGCCCGGCGCAGACCGGCGTAGTTGATGCGGGTGACCACGCCGTCGCAGAGGAACGCCAGCACCTTTTTTCCCTGCTGGTTGGGCGAGGTCTCGCCCACGGTGAGGTTCTCGGCCACGCCGCGCTCCTTGGGGCTGAGCTGCATCTTGCAGTCGGAGGTGACCGGCACGCTCTGCATGGGGGAGCGGGCGACCACCTTGCCGGTGGGGTCGACCAAGGCGCTGTAGTACTCGATGTGGTCGTTGCGCCGCTCGGGCTTGGGCGGGGTCGCCCAGAAGTGCCCGCCGGGCTCGGCCTCCAGGGGCACCCAGTAGAAGTCCTCGTGCTCTACCCAGCGGAAGTAGAGGCGGGCCGCGAGGCCCGGGGCCACGCCGGTGGCCGTGGCGTGCACGAGGCCATTGTCTTCCATGGGCATGCAGCTCGGCTTGTCGGCCGTGATGGTCTGCCCCCGCGCGGCGGTGGTCACGCTGGCGAGGAGGAGCCCGGTTAGGAGGAGGGTGCTCGCTCTCATTGGGTGTCTCCGTATGGCTTGGGGGTATTGTACCTGAAAGTGGTGCCCTGGGTCCCTTTTCCCTACTGCCCCAGGATCTTCTTGATATACGACTCCACGTACGGCGTCCGCTTCAAGTTCGGCAAAGCCCGCTTGAGGGCGGCCGTGGCGCCGGGGGCGTCGCCGGATTCGTAGAGGGAGACGGCCAGGTAGAAGAGCCGCTCGGGCTCCCCGTCGCCGGGGTCGCCGCCGCGCCGGAAGTAGGTGGTGGCGTCGCTCCAGCGGGAGATGCGGTAGGCCCCTTCCGCCGCCAGATGCTGCGCCTCCTTGGAGCCCGGATGGGCGTCGGCCACCGAGCGGGCGAGCTCGAAGGCCTGGCGCAGCTCCTTCGACGGGCGCTGCTCGGCGAGGAGCTGGCGCGCCTGGTCGAGCTTCTTGCGCTCGGCGTCGGTGAGCGGCTTGTCGGCGGCGCCGGAGGCGGTGGCCGCCGTGGGCGCCGGGGCCGGCGAGGTCTTCACCGGTCCCGGGGAGGTGGCCGCCTTGGGCTCGGACGCCTGGGGCTGCGCGGCGAGGGGCGAGGCGGGCGCCGGCTTGCCCGCCGGTCCGGATGCCGCCGGAGCCGAGCCCTTCGTCGAGCCCGCCGCTGGGGCCGCCGCTGGGCCCGCCGCAGGCGGGGAAGGCGTCTTCTTCCCCTGGGTCGAGCGGAAGGCGGGGGCGCTCGCCAGGGTGGCGGCGGGGATGCGGACGGCCAGCTTCGCCTCCAGGGCGGCGCGCAGCTCGGGCGTGATCTCCCCCTGGCTGTAGCCCTTGAAGCGGTCCTCGACCTCGATCAGCCGGCGGAAGGTGTCGCGGACCCCCTCCAGGTCGTTGGCGCCGTCCTGCGCCAGGAGCAGCCGGGCGAGGCAGTCGGCGAGCGGCTTGGGATCTTCGAGCATGCCGAAGCAGGCCAGCCGGAGCTGGCGCGCGGCGGTCCCGTAATCCTTGCGGTCGAGGGAGAGCTGGCCGTCGCGCAGCAGCCCCAGGTAGAACGGGTCGATGGCGGCCGTGGCGGGCCCCGAGGCCAGGAGAAGGAGAAGTAGGGGCGCCCCTATGTGGGCGCCCTGCCGTCCAGGGCGGCCACACAGGGCCGCCCCTACACGAATCAGTGAGAGAAATCTCTTCATACGGCTTCCGGCAGCGGGCGGTTCTCCATCACCGCCCGGGGGTTGTCGGCGGCGAGACGGCGCGCCGTCTCGCCGCCCCAGCGTTCCGCGATCAGGTCGTGGGCCCGGCGCAGCCCCGGGGGGCGGCGGCGGGTGTCGTGGGAGTCGCTGGCGAGGAAGTGGACGAGCCCGGCGTCGAGCAGGGCCCAGGTGTGGGCTTGGGGACGGCGGCCGAAGTCGCCGGTGACGCTCATCGCCGTCACCTGGGTGGTGGCGCCGAGGGCCACCAGGCGCGCCACTAGGTCGGGATCGGGGGCCAGCCAGGGGATGAACTCGGGATGGGCGAGGATCGGGCGCCAGCCGGCGACCACCAGCTCGTGGACGAGGTGGATCGTCCCCCGCGGCGTGCCCAGGGAGTCGAGCTCGAGGAGCAGGTAGCGCGAGCCGGCGAGGGGGAGGACGCCGCCGCCCGGCAGCTTCTCCACCTCGGCGAGCAGCTCGGGGTCGACGTGGACCTCGCCCCCCAGGTAGACGCGGAAGCCGGGCCCCACGGCGTCCTGCAGCTCGCCGGCGAGGGCGGCGAGGCCCTCGCGGTCGGCGTTCCACCACTCGCCCCGCCGCTGGTGCGGGGTGGCGACCATGGCCTCGCAGCCGTCCCGGGCGGCCAGCCGGCACATGGCGGCGGCCTCCTCCAGGCTCCGGGCGCCGTCGTCGACGCCCGGCAGGACGTGGCAGTGCAGGTCGATCATCAGGCGGCCGAACCGGCTTTCGGCTCGCTCTCCTCGGCGCCGTAGGCTTCGTAGTACTTGTAGCGCTTGCCGAGGCCGGTCTGCAGGGAGCGGTAGCGGTTGAGCACGGCGCCGAGGATCTTGACGCCGGCCTGGCGCAGGCGGTCGCGGCAGAGCCGCGCCTCCTCGCGCGTCACCTTGCCGCTGCGCAGGGTCAGCACCACCCCGTCGACCAGCAGGCCGACGATGGTGGCGTCGGTGACCGCCAGGGCCGGCGGCGTGTCGAGCACCACGAAGTCGAAGCGGCTGCGCATGGTCCGCAGCCAGTCGCGCATGCGGTCCGAGGACAGGAGCTCGGAGGGGTTGGGGGGGATCGGCCCCGAGGGGGTGATCCACAGGTTCGGCACCTCGGTGGGGAAGATCGCCTCCTCGCCGGTGGCGGTGAGCTGGTTGACCAGGCCGTGGCGGTTGGAGACCCGCAGCACCTGGTGCAGGCGCGGCTTGCGCAGGTCGCAGTCGACGATCAGCACCTGGCGGCCGAGCTGGGCGAGCACGATCGCCAGGTTGACGGCGGTGGCGGTCTTGCCCTCGCCGGCCATGGCCGAGGTCACGGCCACCGTCTTGAGCTCGCGGGCCGAGGAGAGGAGCAGGCCGGTGCGCAGCGAGCGGTAGGCCTCGGAGATGAGGGTGCGCGGGCGCTCGTGGGGCACCAGCTCGATCTGCGGCGCGCCCGCGGCGGCGGCGGCCCTCTTGCGCTCCTTGCGCTCCTTGCGGTCACCGCGCTTCTCGGCCGCGCTGCGGGCGGGCCGCACCGGCCTGGGCTTGTCGCCGGCGCCCGGCTCGCCGTAGCCATAGCCGTAACCGTAGCCGCCGGCATAGCCGTAGGCCTTGCCCATCTCGGTGACGTCGTGGATCACCGCCAGCGGCGGCAGCCCCAGCCGGCGCTCGACCTCCTCGGGCGACTTCACCGTGCGGTCCATGAGCTCGATGAGCACCGCGAGACCCAGGCCGGCGAGCAGCCCGAGCAGCAGGCCGTAGGTGACGTCCTGGCGCAGCGAGGGGCGGAACGGTCCGCCGGGCACCAGCGCCTTGTCGATGATGCGGATGTTGGACTGGCGGGTGTCCTGGAGGCGGACGGCGACCTCGGTCTCCGACTGCTTGTGCATCAGCTCGTTGAGCAGGTCGCGCCGCGTCTGGATCTCCACCTTGAGGTTGGTGAACCCCACGGCCGCCGAATTCTGGTCGATCGCCTGGCCCTTGAGGGTGGTGAGCTCCCCGTCCAGCGACTGCTCCTGGCGCAGCGCCGTCTGGTAGCTGGCGGCGGCGGCGTTGCGCGCCTTCTCCGTCAGCTCCTTGACGACGTCGTTGATGTGCTGCTGGCTCTTCTCGATCTCCGCCTTGAGCGTCACCATCTCGGGGAAGTCGGGCTTGTAGGTCTTGAGCTTGGTGTCGTAGTCGCGCTGCAGGTTGAGCACCTCCTTGCGCAGCTCGGTGACCATGCCGCCCGAGAGGCTGTCGGCGACGTTCTCCTTGGGCCCGGTGATCGTCTCGTGGTACTTGGCCTCCTTCTCGATGCGCACCCGCTTCGCCTCCATGAGGCTGCCGTTGAGCACCTCGAGGCGCTTGAGGATGACGTTGGTGGCCGGGTCGAGGGTCACGATGTCGGTGCGGCGGCTGAAGGCCTGGAGCTGGGTCTCCTTGTCCTGGACCTCCTTCTTGAGCGTCTCGATCTGCGTGCCCAGGAAGGTGGAGGCCTTGCCGGCGGTGGCGTAGCGGTCCTCGACCCCCATGTCGATGAACGCCTCGGAGAAGGCGTTGGCGGCCTTGGCGGCGAACTCGGGGGAGGCGGCGGTGTAGGCGAGCTGCACGAGCTGGGTGCTGCGCACCGGCGCCACCGAGAGCCCGCCGCGCACCTGCTCGGCCAGAGAGCCCAGCACGGCGTCGTCGTCCTCCGCCGTGGGGCCGCGGCCGCCGTCCTTGCGGGCGGCGGCGCCGGGGTTGAACGCCGGGTCCTCCATCAGGTCGAGGCTCTTGACCACCCGCTCGGCGAGCCCGCGGCTCTGCAGCAGCTCGTACTGGGTGGGGTAGAACTCCATGTTCCAGTAGTTCTCCAGCCAGGGGTTCTGGCCGCCGTTGCCCAGCGGCGTCAGGTTGCGGCGCTCGATCTGGATGGTGGCCGTGGCCTGGAACGCCTTGGGGGTGATGGCGTAGTGGACGGCGGCGCCGGCGAGACCGAGCAGGCAGCACACCGCCGCCAGCTTCCAGTGCCGGCGCGCGATGCCGAGGTACTCGCCGAAGTTGAGCTCCGACGCGGGCTCGGCGGCGCCCTCCGGCTCCTCTTCAAAGGGCACGGGGGAGAGAGGGCTCAAAAGAAGGACTCCTTGACGAAGAGGACGTCGCCCTGCCGGAGCTCGACGTCGGGCTCCTTGCCGGCGAGGATCTTGTTGTAGTCGACGGTGAGCTCGCGGGGGCCGCTGGCGCCGCTCGCCCGCTTCACCAGGACCTTGCTCGCGGCGCGGTCGGTGAGCCCGCCGGCGTGGGCGATGGCGGCGAGCACCGTGATCCGCTCGTTGCTCTTGAACACCACGGCCCCCGGCCGGCTCACCTGGCCCAGGCAGTAGACGGTGAGCTCCACCGTCCCGGGGACGTTGATCAGGTCGTTGGAGAAGATCGGGATGTTGAGCTTGGAATCGCCCCGCAGCATCAGGCCGTCGAGGTCGATCGTCACCTGGTCGGAGAGGCCGTCGTCGGCGCGGCGCAGGACGTAGGCGACGTTGCCGTGGTTCTCCAGCAGGCCGCCGGCGGCGGTGATGGCCTCGAGCAGCGTCCAGCGGCCGGAGAAGCCGAGGTTGCCCGGCTGCTTGACGGCGCCGATGACCGAGATCGGCCGCGAGCGGAACTCCAGCACCTGCACGTCGACCGACGCCCGCTGCATGTACTTCGCCTCCCACAGCCGCTTGAGCACGGCGGTCACCTCGGCCGTGGTCTTGCCGGCCACCGGGACGTCGCCCAGCAGGGGGAGGTTGACCGTGCCGTCCTCGGCGACCCGGCGGTCGCCGTTGAGCTTGGCGTCCTCGTCGACGCGCACGGCGATCAGGTCCCGCGGGCCGATCTGGTAGGTCGGGTCCTTGCCCTGCGCTCTGCCCGCCGCCGTCAGGGTCAGCAGCAGGAGGGTGAAATGGACGGCTATCTTCTTCATGAAGCTTGCTTTACTGACCTTTCATGATACTAGAAAGGCGCGCCGCGGTCCAGCGCCGGCAGCCTCAATGCCCTCCCAGGCTCACCGTCACGCCGGCCGAGGTGAAGGAGCGGCTGCCGATGGGGAGGTTGGGGACGAACCGCGAGCGCACGGCCTGGAAGCCGACGACGACGTCGGGGCCGAGGCTGAGGTCGAGGCTGGCGCCGAAGGACGAC
>QHVW01000227.1:0-4434 GCA_003223675.1 Acidobacteriota bacterium | reverse complement strand
TGGTCCTGTGGTAAGGGACGAAGTCGGACCCCTCGCGGGCCGAGAGCGACCGAGAGGCCAGCTCGGTGTCGAAGCCCAGGCGCCGGCCGCGGTAGCGGAGCTGGAGCAGCGGCGCGGTGCCGCTGTTGGAGCGCGACAGGGCGGTGCGGGCGAAGTCCACCCGCGATCCCTCGACGCCCAGCGCAGCCGACAGCTCCTGGCGCGGCTGCCAGCGCAGTCCCGCCCGCGTCACCCGCTCCCGGCGGTCGAGCAGGCGCAGGCTCGCGAGGCGCGGGTCCTCGATCACGTCTACCAGGTTGGTCTGCTCGCTGACCGCGCCCGAGGCGAAGGCGAAGACGGCGGCGGTCAGCTCCAGCTCGGCCAGGACCTCGGCGCTGTCCTGCCGCGAGCTGGCCAGCACCGGCACCTCGGGGGTGATGATCCCCAACCGCTGCTGGCGGCCGGCCATGGCCTCCACCGTGAGCCGGTTGAAAAAACCGTGGAAGCCGAGCTGGTAGCGGCCGTCGACCCGCCGGCGGCTCGCCTGCTTGCGCCACCAGAGGTACTCGGGCAGCACGCCGGCGCTCCAGGTCACCTTGGGGCCGTTGCGCACGTAGGCGCGGAACCCCGCGCCGGCGGTGGCGGTGAAGTCGGCGGGGAGCTGGCGGCCGGTGGTGAGCAGGCTGCGGACGTAGCCGACGTCGTGCAGGGAGGCCCAGGGGGCGACGCGCACCGGTCCGAGCCGGTAGTGGGCGCGGCTCAATTCGAGGTCGAGGGCCTCCTTGCGGCTGGCCGGCTTCTCCTCGGGGCCGCCGGGAGGGATATACTGGAACTGAGCTCCGGCACTTCCGGCCATCAGCAAGAGGACCAGGGTCGTCGCGGCTGGGATCTTCAAGCGTATGGTCTCCACCCGGCGGGCACGCCCGTGGTTGGCGAGGGCTCTGCTGAACGAACACGCTCGGGTCGCCGCCATGATACGTCATTCCGGTCTCCTCCTCACCGCCCTGCTCACTCTCGCCCTGCTTTTCGCGCCGCTGCCGTTCGGCGGCGTCACGGCCTGGGCCGAGGCGACGCTGCGCGGGGTCAGTTTCCTCGCCCTGGCCCTCGCCGCGGCGGCGGTGGAGCGGCCGGCGGCGTGGCGGCCGGCGGCGCTGCCGGCGGCGGCGCTGGCCGCCGTCGCCCTGCTCGGCCTGCTGCAGAGCGCGCCGCTGCCGGCGGGGCTCGCCGCGCTCCTCTCCCCCGGCCACGCCGAGTTGGAGCGGCAGGCCGCGGGCTTAGCCGCAGTGCCGGCGGTGCCGGCCCGCCTGTCGCTCGCGGCCACCGCCAGCCGCTCGGCGGCGCTGGGCTGGGCGGCGGCCGCCGCGGCGTTCCTGGCCGCGGCGGTGGCCGGCCGGCGGCGGCAGCAGCGGCGCTGGCTGGCGGCGGCGGTGCTGGCCGGCGCTCTCTTCCAGGTGTTCTTCGGCGCTCACGAATGGTTTTCCCGCGCCACCACGCTCTGGGGGGTCGAGCTGCACGGCTACGCCATCCGGCTGCGCGGCACCTTCGTCAACCCCAACCACCTCGCCCTCTACCTGGAGCTGGCGCTCCCCATCGCCTTCGCCTGGAGCTGGTGGGCCGTCCGCCGGGCCGCCGACCAGGCCCAGCTCGACCGCCGGCTGTTGCTCGCCGGTCCGCCCGTGCTGGCCTGGCTGACGCTGTTCACCGGCCTCTCCTTCACCGGCTCGCGGGCCGGGCTGCTGGCGGCGGCGGCGGCCGTCTCCGTGCAGGGGGCGCTGGTGGCGGGCGCCCGCCGGCGGTGGTGGCTGGCGCCGCTCGGCGTGCTGGCGGCGCTGGCCGGCGTGGGAGTCGTGGCCGCCATCGCGCCGCGCGAGGGGCTGGGCCGGCTGCTCACCACCACGGCGGCGGACGTCAGCCTGGGGGCACGGCTCGACGAGTACCGCGCGGCGCTGGGCCTGTGGGCGCGCTTCCCGGTGACCGGCGTCGGCCTCGGCGCCTTCCGCGACGCCTTCCCCCTGGTGCAGACCCCCGTGCTGCAGGGGACCTGGTGGCACCCCCACGGCGACCTCCTGGAGGTGCTGGTGACGGCGGGCCTGGCGGGCGCGGCGCTGGCCGCGGCGGGGATCTGGGGTCTCGTCCGCGGCCTGCGCCGCGTGCTGCGCGAGGGGGCGCGTTCGGAGGACCGGGCCGCGGGCCTCGCGGCCCTCGGGGTGCTGGTCTCGGCGGGGCTCCACGAGACCCTGGACTTCGGCCTCTCGATGCCGGGCAACGCGCTGACCCTGGCCATCCTGCTGGGCGCGGCCACGGCGGCGAAGCGGCGCGGCCCCTCAGCGCAGCTCGACGGCGCCCGGGGCGACCTCGCCGGCCTGCGCGCCGGCGACCTCCAGCAGGTGGAGCCCACGCCCGAGGGGGCTCGTCAGCCGCAGCACCGGCGCCGCTCCCGCCGCCGGGCGCAGGGGGAAGCTGCCGAGCCCGGCGCCGTCCAGTCGTAGCTCCACCACCGTCCCGGTCGCCGGCAGCGAGTCGAAGGCCACGGCGAGGCCGGCCGCCGGCGCCGCCGCGACCAGCTCCAGCCGGGCGGTCCCCTGGCTCCAGGTCCAGGCGGTGGCGGGCCAGGAGCGGCGGGCGAGCGCCGCCAGCCGGGCCTGCGCCTGGGCCAGGGCCGCGGCGTCGCCAGCGGCCCGGGCCACCTCGGCCGCGGCCTGCCAGTAGAGCGGGCGCTGCTGCCAGGAGGTGTGGACCAGCGACAGGGCGTCGCGGGCCTCGTCCACCCGGTCGCGGGCGGCGAGCGCCCGCGCCTTGGCGAGCAGGTAGGGGCCCCAGGACGGCGTCCCCAGCCCCTGCGTCCGCCGCTCGTAGAGGCCGGCCCGCGGCAGGTCGCCCGCGTACAGGGCCGCCAGCGCCTCCTGCGGCGGTTGCTGGCCGCGCACGAAGCGGGAGAGGCGCTTGAGGGCGGCGGGCTCCATCTGGCAGCCGGCCCACTGGCAGCGGTCGAGGGCCTGGGCGAGGTGGGGCGCCAGCCGCTCGGAGGTCGGTCCGTCCACCGGGCCGGGCGGGCAGCGCTCCAGGGCCTGCTGCAGCAGGGGGAGGAAGCGGACCTCCGGCCGGGCGCGCTGGGCGACCTTCAGGTAGAAGGCGCGGGCCTCGCCGAGGGCGCCGGCGCTGCGCAGCCGGTCCGCCGTCACGAGGTCGCGCGCCAGCGCGGCGAGCAGCGCCTCCTCCGCCTGCCGGCGGGCCACGTCGTAGCCCGTCCAGTCGCCGCGCTGGGCGAGGGTGGCCGCCGCCTGCTCCCAGGCCGCCGGGTCCGGCGGCAGCAGCGAGAGCGCGTCCCGGACGCCGGCCGCCCGGTCCAGCCAGGGGCCGAGGAACCGGCCGCGATCCTCGGGGCTGCGGAAGATCTCGGCCAGCAGGCCGCGGGCGACGGCGCGCTTGCGCGGCGAGAGGGCCGGCCAGACCTCCAGGTAGGCGGCGGCGAGGAAGCGCACCGGCTCGCGGCGGGCCGGCGCCAGGCGGAGGGCCGCCGCGAGCGGCTCCTCCCAGCGGCGATAGGCGGTGAAGAGCCGTGGATCGCGGGCTTGGGCCCAGCCGATGTAGGTCGCCGCTCCCAGCACCTCGGCCGCCTCCCAGGAGGCGGGCCGCCGGACGAGGACCTCGGCGCCCACCCGCGCGGTCTCCGCCATGCGTTCGGCGGCCGCGCGCGCCGCCTGCTCCGGAGGCAGCCCGCCGCTGCGCTCCGGAGCGAGCTCCGCGGCGAGGACGGCGCGCGCCGTGCGCAGCCGCACCCGCTCCGGGTCGGGCTCGCGGTCGAGGGCCATGGCGTCGAGGCCGGACCCGGTCCGCTGCAGCCAGTCGAAGGCCGCCTCGCGGCTCGCCTGCAGGCGGCGGAGCTCGGCGCCCGCGGCCACGGCGAGCGCCACGGCGGCGAGCGCGAGACCGGCGCGCCAGACGGGCGGTTGGGAGGTCATGGAGAAATGGTACCTCAGGGCGGGGGAGGTGGGAACACGGACGGACACGGACGAGCACGGACGAACAAGGACAGGGGGGATTTCCAAGGGCCTCGTCCGTGAAGGTCCGTGAGAGTCCGTGTTCGTCCGTGTCGTCCGTGTCCCGCGCTATCCTCCTCCCATGTCCCTCCGCTTCCGCCCGCCGCGCCTGACCGTGTCGCCGGAGGCGCGCTGGATGCTGCTGCGGGCGTTCGGCCCGGCGGCGGCGCCGGCCGCCGCGCCGGCCGCTCCGGCGGCGGCGCTGGCGCTGGCGCGGCAGTTCGAGGTGTCGGCGCGCATCGCCGCCCGCCAGGGGCGGGAGCGCCTGGCGGCCGAGCTGGGGGCCGAGGCCGCGGCCGGCTTCGCCCGCGACCGGGTCGCGGCGGCGGCGGTGTCCATGCGGCTGATGGCGGCGGCCGGGCAGGTGGCGAGTATCGCAGCCACCGCGGCGCCGTCGGGCATTCCGCTCGCCTTC
>QHVW01000764.1 GCA_003223675.1 Acidobacteriota bacterium | reverse complement strand
TCCGCTCGATCGCCACCAGATCGAGCTGGGTGCGGGCGAGATTGGCGCGGTGGCGGTCGAGGACGAGGAGAAGGAAGTGGCCTTCCCCGCCCACGGGACGGGCGAGCCAGTAGTGGTTGCCGGTGGTGGCGAGCACCTCCTGGAGCGGCTCGCCCGCGCCGAGGTCGAGCAGGAAACGGGCCGCCGCCGACGCCATGGCATCTCCCGGATCCTCGCCGGCCACGGCGGCCACCGTGCCGTCGGGCTCGACGAGCAGGATCGCCTCGACCCCCTTCATCCCCTTCCCCCCGCGCAGCCCTTCAGCGAGCAGGCGGCTCAGCTCCTCCGACTGCGGCCGGGAGGGCGCGTCCTTCAATACGTCGTCGAGGTCCGTGTCCTCGGCGACGCCCGCGGGCTCCTTCCCCCGCTCGCGCTCGTCCTTGAGCCGCATCCCCTCCATCAGCAGGAAGCTGAGGGCGACCTCGATCTCGGGATCGACCGGCGGGCAGACGTCCGTGATCTCGATGTCGGCGTGGTCCCAGGTGACGATCTCCAGGGCCGCCTCCCGCCCCTCCAGGCCGCCGGTGGCCGCGCCCACCAGCCGGCCGGCGCGGAAGAAGAGCTTCCCCTCGTGGATCGCCTCGGGATCGTGGGAACGGACGGACAGCGTGCAGGTCTTGCGCTCCATCTCCAGGAGCTGGAGGAAGGAGGCCAGGGAGATGTTCTCGACCCGTCCCTTGACGCGCTGGGTGAGCATCTCGGCGATCTTGCGCTTCAGGTCCGGCAGGTGGAACGGCTTGGCCAGGCACTCGAAGGAGCCGGCGCTGGCCAGGCGCGCGGAGGTCTCGGCGCTCCCCAGGGCCGTCATCAGGATCACCGGCACGGCGGGGTGGTTGCGCCGCAGGAAGGTGAGCAGCTCGAAGCCGTCCATGTCCGGCATCCGCAGGTCGGTCAGCACGAGGTCGACCGGCTCGGCCTCCAGCACCGCGACCGCCTCGATGCCGTTGGCCGCGGTGACCACGCGCACCCCGCCCCGCCGGTCGCTCAACCCTTCGGACAGGGCGAAGATCACCGAGGGCTCGTCATCCACCACCAGGACCGTTTTCGTGCCAGGCATCTTACGTCGCGCCTCCAGAGCGGATTAGTATACGGATGCGACCCGAGACTCAGACGACCGATCTTACGCGTCCGCTTGGCGGCCGCCCGGAGGCTTCGCATGAAACACCCGTTTTCCGTGCTCCTCCTCACCCTGCTGATCGCCCCTATGGGCCTGTTGGCGCAGGGCCGACCGTCCTCTCCGGCACCGGAGCAGACGGGCTGGCACACCGTCCGCCCCGGCGAGACGCTGGAGGGGATCGCCGCCCAATTCCTGGGGTCCGCCGAGCGGTGGACGGAGATCCACCGCCTGAACCCCGACATCCGGGACCCGCACTGGATCTCCCCCGGACGGCGTATCCGCATCCCCTCCGTGGAGTCGAGCCTGCCGGCGGCGCGCCTCAACCGGCTCTCGCGGCAGGTGGAGGACCAGCCCTCGCCCATCCCCTGGCAGAACGCCCAGGAGGGGGACATGCTGGTGGAGCGCGACGGCGTGCGCACGCACCAGAAGTCCTCGGCGGAGATGCAGTTCCTCGACGGTGCCCGGCTCACGCTGACGGAGGACTCGCTGGTCTTCCTCCACCGCTCGGGCGCCAACCTGCGCGGCACGCCGAAAAAATCGATCGAGATCGTCCAGGGGCAGGCGGACCTGGACGCCCGGGGGGCGTCGGCGGCGCTCCCCTCTCCCGAGGTGGAGATCGTGCTCGGGAGCACCAGGGCGACCTCGAAGCCCGACGGCGCCGGCGCGGCGCGCACCCGCGCCCGCAAGGCCGAGGAGGGGAGCGCCAAGCTGATGGCCTACGGCGGCGACAGCGAGGTGGAGGCCGGCGGCGCCAAGGTGGCGGTGAAGCGGGGGATGGGCACCTCGGTGGCGCCGCAGGGGCCGCCGTCGCCCCCCGAGCCGCTGCTGCCGGCGGTGGTGCTCGGCGAGCCCGCCAGCGGCGCC
>QHVW01000619.1 GCA_003223675.1 Acidobacteriota bacterium | reverse complement strand
CGGCAGGCCGGTGACCCAGCGGGTCTCGTGGTGGACGATCTCCATGTCCTCGGTGCCGGTGCCGATGTCCTCGGCGGTGATGTAGAGCCCGTTGAGCGAATCGACGTAGCGGCCGAAGGCCCGGAACAGCGCCTCGGTCTTGTCCTTCTTGGCGTCGCCGATGATCACCGCCTTGCCGCCGCCCAGGTTGAGGCCGGCCGCCGCCGCCTTGTAGGTCATGCCGCGGGAGAGGCGGAGGACGTCGGTCAGGGCCTCCTCGGTGCTGCCGTAGGGCCACATCCGGCACCCGCCCAGCCCCGGCCCGAGCACGGTCGAATGGACCGCGATGATCGCCTGGAGGCCGACCTCCGGATTGGAGCAGAAGAGCACCCTCTCGTGACCCATCTCCACCATCTGCTGGAAGAAATCCATCACAATTCAATCCCTTTCTGTCGGGGAGGAACCCTGGAGAGGGGTCCGGGGCGCGTAGTTTACCCGATGGTGGAGTGGGGGAGAATACCGTCCTCAGGATGACGGACGTTCTGTAGGTGCGGCCCTGCGTGGCCGCCCTGGGAGGGGGGCCTTTGTCCGCGAGGTTTTTCCCCCACCCAGGGCGGCCACATAGGGCCGCCCCTACAAAGGGCGGCCTACAGCGCCCCCAGCGCCTGCAGCACAGCCTCGTCGTGGCCGTCCACGTTGACCTTCTTCCAGACCTTGCGGACCTTGCCGTCGCGGTCGATCACGAAGGTCGAGCGCTGGATGCCCATCGCGGTCTTGCCGTAGTTCGTCTTCTCCCGCCAGGCGCCGTAGCGCTCGGCCACCTGGTGGCCGGCGTCGGCGAGGAGGGGGAAGTTGAGGCTGTACTTGTCGCGGAACTGGCCGTGGCTCGCGACGTCGTCCGGGGAGACCCCGTGCACCACGGCCCCCTTGGCCTTGAGATCCTGGGTGCGGTCGCGGAAGGCGCACGCCTCCTTGGTGCAGCCGGGCGTGTCGTCCTGCGGATAGAAATACAGCACCACGGGCTTGCCGCGGAGGTCGGACAGCTTGACCTGCCTGCCGTCGTCGGCGGGCAGAGTGAAATCCGGGGCGGTCTCGCCCTCTTCGACCCAATCGGACATTCCGGATTCTCCTCTCGAAGTCATCTTCTTGGATAAAAAGCGTGCGGCGAGCGGGAACGCGAGCGTCCCACCGAAGAGAGTCTATAAGATCCCGGGAGCGCGGTCTCCTTTCTGCCGTCCGGAGCACCGTGTAGAGAGAGGACCGGAGCCTCCGGCCCTCGAAAGGAGGAACCATGAGAAAGCTGTTCGGTCTTGCGGTCCTGCTCGGTCTCGCGGCGCTCGTGCCGGCGCCCCGCGTGGAGGCGATCGGCTATCCAAGCTGCGATCTCCACTGTCCGACCACGACCGGCAACTGCTCGTGCCCGTCCTGGACGGACCGGCCCGGGCATCTCACCACCTGCACGTCCTGGAATACCGTGGGTGGTTGCTGGTACGAATGATCCTTCTGACTACCCCTTCCGCATCCGGAACGCCACCCCATCCCACAGCTTGAACGGCTGGGCCCCGTTCATCACCAGCGTAAAGCCGGCGGCGCGGCTGAGCTTGCGGACCTCGGCGCGGTCCTCCTCGGTGCTGTCCCGGTAGGAGAAGTGGAGGATCACGAATTCCCCTCCCGGCTTCAGGACCCGGGCCGCCTCGTGGAAGTGGGTCTCCACCACCTCCGGACCGGCTTGGTGGACGTAGGGGAAGGAGTCCACCGCGTAGACCAGGTCGAAGCGCTCGGCGGGGAAGTCGGCGAGGTCGCGGCCGGAGCTGACGGAGAAGGAGACGTTGGGGAGGCCCGCGCAGCGCCGGCGGGCGGTCTCGACCATCTTCGGCGAGATGTCGATCCCATGGGCCTCGCCGACGTACGGCGAGAGCGCCGCCTGCATGCGGCCGATGCCGCAGCCGATTTCCAGGGTCGACCGGTCGGGGCCGAGGAGGTCCCAGGCCCGGAGCTGCGCGACGACCTCCTCCGTCACCTGGGAGAGGATGCCGGGATCGCCGAGCGAGTAGGCGGCCACGCTCGCCTCCTCGTTACGGGTGACCGAGCGGTCGAAGAAGCGGCGGAAGGTGGCGACGATCTCCTCGGGAGGGCCGGACATCCGCAGCGGATCGGGGTGCTCGCGCAGCATGTCCGCCACCCGGTCGCACCCCTCCCGGTGGTCGTGGAGGAGGACCGCCATCTCCCGCAGCCGGGGATCGAGGGGCCGCCCCCAGCGCCGGGCCACGGCGGCGAGGAGCTCCTCCGTCTCCTGGGCGCCGCCGAGGGCGAGGAGGAGGCGGGAGAGCGCGATCACCGGCGAGATGTCGTCCGTGAGCAGGTCGAGCAGCACCTCGCGGGCGATCTCCGGCTCAACCTCGCCCAGCCGGACGTCGATCTCCTTCCAGTCGAGGGGCTCTACTTCCGCCATGGCCTGCTCATTCTGCCTGAAATCCCCTGAAACATTGTTTGAAATCGTAGAACAATGTTTGGACGGCTCAAACATTGTTTCTGAGCCCCAAACAATGAAAAAAGCTCCCAAACATTGTTTTTTCGTCCCAAACATTGTTTGAAGCCACCAAACAATGTTTGGAGAGGCCAAACAATGTTCCAGGAGCCGTCAGGCCCAGCCGAGGATCTCCGGGCGAGACCGGATGGCCCGGAGGCACTCCGCGGAGACCAGGAAGTCCGCGGCCGGACCCACGGCGATCCGGAGCAGCGCAGCCAGGACTCCGGAGAAAGGGTACTCCCGGACGGCCGTCTCGATCCTGTCCGCCCTTTCTTCATCTCCTGTCCTCCGGCAGTGCGCGTACACCACCAGGAGCTCGTTCAGGACGGTCCACGCATCCACCCGGCCCCGGGTCAGGTTGATACGGTTGAGCCCAAAGACCTGGATGGAGGGACCTCCCTTGAGTGACAACGGCTGGTACATGCCTGTGGAAGGGGAGAAGGACAGGTGGTCCAGCGGATCTTCTTCCGCCGGATTTACGAGCAGGGGCTGGCCAGCCGTATCCAGAGGGAACTGGTCCCGCTTGTGGTTGCTGTTGCACTCCGAGCAGGCGATCAGGTAGTTGAGCCAGTCGAAGGCCCGATCCGGATA
>QHVW01000618.1 GCA_003223675.1 Acidobacteriota bacterium | reverse complement strand
AGGCGGCCGTCGTCCATCACGAGAATGAGGTCGGCGTGGCGGATGGTGCTCAGGCGGTGGGCGATGACGATGCGGGTGGCCCGCAGGGCTTCGAGCTCGCGCTGGATCTCCCGCTCGGTCTTGGTGTCGAGCGCGCTCGTGGCCTCGTCCAGCAGCAGGATGGCCGGCCGGTGGACGAGGGCCCGGGCGAGCGCCAGCCGCTGCCGCTGGCCTCCGGAGAGCGAGGCGCCGCCGTCGGCGAGGATGGTCTCGTAGCCCATCGGCATCACCACGATGTCGTCGTGGATGTGGGCGAGCTTCGCCGCCTCCACCGCCCGCGACAGCGGCAGCGAGGGATCGGAAAGGGTGACGTTCCCGCGGATGCTGCTGCCGAAGAGGTAGGGGTGCTGCGGCACCACGCCGACCTGCCGGCGCACCGAGCGGAATTCCAGCTCGGCGAGGTCGATGCCGTCGAAGAGGATCCGCCCCTCGGTCGGCGGATAGAGGCCGACCAGCAGGCTCGCCAGCGTCGACTTCCCCGCTCCCGACCGCCCGACCAG
>QHVW01000617.1 GCA_003223675.1 Acidobacteriota bacterium | reverse complement strand
GCCGGCACCTCGACGCCGGCGTCGCTCATCAGGGCCACGATCTCGCCGCCCGACGGGCTGGTGCCTTCCAGGTAGATCTGCCGGCCGTGCGCGAGCTGCGCCCCCTCAGGGGCCGCCGCGTGCAGTAGGGCGGGGAGGAGGAAGAGGAAAACCGCCCAGCGTCTCAAGATTACGCACATCTTGCCCTCCGCGGCGGTCTGCCCTCCGAAGCCTCACCCTCGGTCCCTCTCCACTTCGTGGAGAGGGAGGGCCCAGAGATCTGCGCCATCGAATTCGGCAATGCCGTCTCCTTTTCGTTCCCCCTCTCCACGGAGTGGAGAGGGGGCCAGGGGGTGAGGCTTCGGAGGGCAGGCCGCCCCAGAGGGCAAAGACGTGTGGAATCCTGCTTCACCCCTGCCCCCCGTCATCCACCACGCTGTCGATCACCGGCAACACCTGATCGGCGGGCGCCAGGGCGAAGGCCTTCTTCCACAGGCCCGTGCGGTCGTTGCCGATGAGGAACAGGGTCTGGTGATTCGACGGCTCGTCCACCCACTGGCCGAGCTTGCGCAGCACGGCCTCGACGTTCTCCTTGGAGCCGGTGAGCAGGTACCAGCCGGGCTTGGCGTGGAAACGCGCGGCGTATTCCTTCATGCGGGCCGGCGTGTCGTTGACCGGATCGACGGAGATCGAGAGCAGGCACACGTCGCGGCCCACGCGGTCGCCGAGATGGGCCTGGATCTTCTCCATCGTGCCGCTCATCACCGGGCAGGCGCCGGTGCAGGTGGTGAACATGGCGTTGATGATCACCGTCTTGCCCTGCAACAGATCGGAATAGAAGCGCACCTCGCGGCCGTCCTGATCGATCAGCTTGACGTCCCCGAAGTATTTGTGTCCCGGCGTCTCCTGAGCCGCGGCTACGGAGGCCAGGCAGAGAGCGATGAGGATCGCTAAAAACGTTTTCATTGCCGGGTCTCCTCCAGCAGCTCCGCCAATTTGGCCGGCGCGGCGAGGCCGTAGGCGCGCGTCCAGCGGTGCGCGCGATCGTTGCCCAGCAGCACCAGAGGCGAGTGATCGGTGGCGCCCGCAGTGTAGACGCCGAGCGACTTGAGCAGATGGGTGACCTCGTCGCGATGGCCGGTGACCAGCGTCCAGCCCGGGCCTCTGCCGAATTTCTGGCTCCAGGCCTTGAGGCGCTCTGGCGTGTCGTTGGCGGGGTCGATCGACACCGAGATCAGTTGCACGTCCTTGCCCGCCACCAGCTTCTCCAGCTTGGCGAAGGTCGCGCCCATGGGCGGGCAGATGGTGGTGCAGGTGGTGAACACGAAGTTGACCGCCACCACCCGGTCCTTCACCAGATCGGTGTAGAAGCGCACCGGTTTGCCGTCCTGATCGACGAGCGAGACGTCGGGGACGTTGAGGGCGCCGAGGGTTTCCGGGGCCTCCGCCGCGTCCCGGGCGGCGGCCGGCAGGGCGAGGAGGATGGCGAAAGTCAGAATCATGATCCGTTCTCATTGGCTGATCTCCGCGTTGAGCACGAGGTGAGGCGATCTCTGGAACGCGCCGCCTGGGGCAGGGGATCGAGGTCCAGCGCCAGCGCGACGAGGATCGCAGCCGCCTGCTGCTGGGCGCGCTGCTGGCCGCCTGGATCGCCCTCATCGCCGTGGCGGCCACCGGCATGTGGAGCCGCGAGCGGCATCGCCGCGCGGCCGAGGAGGCCCTGCGCCGCAGCGAGGCCCAGCTCCTCCAGGCGCAGAAGATGGACGCCGTGGGACGGCTCGCGGGCGGCCTCGCGCACGACGTCAACAACTACGTCAACGCCATCACCAGCCAGTGCGAGCTGGTGATGATGAGCGCCAAGCCGGGCGACCGCGTGGCGGAGAAGATGGAGCTCGTCATCGCCACCGCCGGCAAGATCACGGCGCTCATCCGGCGCCTGCTGGCCTTCAGCAAGCAGCAGCCCGTGGTGCCCCAGGTCGTCGATCTCAACGAGGTCGTCGAGGGGCTGCGGGGCATGATCCACCGGCTGATCGGCGAGGACCTGCCGCTGGAGACCTTCCTGGCGGCCGACCTCTGGCGCACGCGGGTCGATCCCACGCAAGTGGAGCAGATCGTGGTCAACCTGCTGGTCAACGCGCGGGAGGCGAGCCCGCGCGGCGGCAAGGTGACGATCGAGACGGCGAACGCCACCCTCGGCCCGGATTACCAACAGACCCATCCCGCCGTGAAGCCCGGGGATTACGTGCTGCTCGCCTTCTCGGACAGCGGCACCGGCATTCCGCCGGAGATCCGTGACCGCATCTTCGAGCCTTTCTTCACCACCAAGGAGGGGACGGAGGCGCGCGGCCTGGGGCTCGCCACCGTCTATGGCATCGCCCAGCAGAACGGCGGCCACGTGACCGTCTACAGCGAGGTGGGGCGGGGGACCACCTTCCGCATCTACCTGCTGCCGCGCACGCGCGACGCCTCGGAGCCGCGGACGCCCACGCCCGCCGCCCTGCGGCCCCTGGGCGGCGGCGAGACCCTCCTGCTGGTGGAGGACAACGACGAGCTGCGGAGCGCCACCCAGGGCGTGCTGGAGGCCCTGGGCTACCGCGTGACCACCGCCGCCAACGGTCCGGAGGCCCTCGTCGCCCTGGAGCGCCTGGACGGCCGCATCGACCTGGTGATCTGCGACGTGGTGATGCCGGCTTTAAGCGGCCCGGAGGTGGTCGAGCGTCTGCGCGCCCGCCGTCCGGAGATCCGGGCGATCCTCATGTCCGGCTACACCGACAACGTGGTGGTCCGCCACGGCATCGTCGAAGGGGACTACGACTTCCTGGAGAAGCCCTTCTCCACCGATCGGCTGGCGGCGAAGATCCGGGCGGCGCTGGGGTGAGGTAAATCAAGGACCTAAAGGACCAAAGGGACCTAAAGGACCGCAAGGACTGACACGGACTCAGAGGGGGGCGTCCGTGTTTGTCCTTTGGGTCCTTTTGGTCCTTTGGGTCCTTGAT
>QHVW01000616.1 GCA_003223675.1 Acidobacteriota bacterium | reverse complement strand
TCCCTGTCGGCCTTGGCGGCGCCGTGGCGGATCCCGCTCCACCGCGTGGCCTTCACGGACGCGAGCGGCGGCGTCACGCTCCCGCGACAACCGGACGAGGTCGTCACGGCGTGGGCCGCCGCCCCCGGGCTCCTGCCGGTCCGCCAGGAGAAGGTGCGCGGGAGCTCCGTCACCCTCCGTCTGGCCGCGGGCGCGGCGCGGCGGATCGAGGTGCGCGACGCGCAGGGAAAACCGGCGGCGGGCGTGCTGGTGACCCTGGCGGACAGCTTCTGGGTGGCCGGCCGCACGGCGGAGGGAGGGCGCCTCGACCTGCCGGTGCCGGCGGCCGGCCTCGACCTGCGCCTCACGGCGGAGGACGGCCGGCGGCTCCACTACCGGTTGCGGGCCGCCAAGCCCGAGGAGACGGGGCCGGCGATCCCGGCGGTCATCGCGCTGAAGCCGGCGGTGCCGACGGGCGGCAAGGTGGTGGAGGAGAAGACCGGCCGCCCGGTCCCCGGGGCCCTGGTGTGGCCGGACCAGGACCTCGGAGCCGGTACGCGCGCCGGCCGGGACGGCACCTTCCGGCTGGCGCACGTCGAGCCGGAGGTCGGCCTCCTCGCCACCGCGCCCGGCTACTTCATCGGCCAGGGAGGGGCGGGCGGACGGGTGGTCACCTTCAAGCTCCTGCCGCGGCTGGCGGCCGGGGGGATCGTGGTCGACGAGGCGGGCCAGCCGGTGGCGGGCGCCCGGCTCAAGGCCTCTCCCAAGGCCGGCACGAGATTCCAGCGGAACGCGGCGGTCTGGAGCAGCGGCGGCTTCGCGCGCAGCACGGCGTCCGGCCGGTTCAAGCTTGCGAGCCTCGCGGCGGGGGTGATCTATGATCTGCGCGCCGAGCGGGAGGGGTTCGCCCCTTCGCGCGTGGAGCTGCCGGCGCGGCAGGCCGGCGCGCCGGCGCCGGATCTCCGCGTCGTCCTCCACCTGGGGCGCACGGCGTTCGGCCTGGTGATCGACGGCCGCCGCCGCCCGGTGGCCGGGGCCGAGGTCAGCCTGCGGCCCACCCTGCCCGCGGACCCCGCGGCCCGCTTCCGGGAGGCCCGCAATCCCGAGCGGATTCCGGCCACCACCGGCACGTCCGGCCGCTTCGAGATGAAGAACCTGCCGGCGGGGACCTTCGATCTGACCGTCCGCGCGCGGGGGTTCGCGCCGATCACCGTGCCCGCCCTCGCCATCCCCGGGGGCAAGGGGGTCACCGATCTCGGGACGGTGCAACTGGCGCCGGGAGGATCGATCCACGGCGCGGTAGTCGATCCCCAGGGGGAGCCGGTCGCGGACGCCGAGGTACAGACCAAGGGGGCGGACCGCGACGGGCTGGCCTTCCGCGAGGGCCAGGCGGGCGGGGACACGGCGAGCGCCGTCACCGCGGCCGACGGCTCGTTCACCCTGGAAGACCTCGCTCCGGGGGTGGCGCTCGACGTGATCGTCACCCACCCGGGCTACGGGCCGGGCGCGGCCCCGGGCGTCGCCGTGCCCAGCGAGGCCCCCATCCGCGTGGTCCTGCAGCCGGTCTCCAGCGTCTCGGGGCACGTCCTGGGGCCGGACGGCAAGCCGGTCGCCGGCGCCTCGGTGGCCCTCAACGAGAGCCCGCGGAAGCTCGGCGGCGCCTTCTTCCAGGCCCCCTCCCGGCGCCTTCACGAAGGGGTGACGGACGACGAGGGGGCCTTCGTCTTCGCGGACGTCGCTCCCGGCCCCTTCCAGATGAGCGCCTCGGCGCCCGGCCACCAGCGGGCGGAGCTGCGGGGGCTGGAGGTGAAGCCCGGCCAGGACCTCTCCGGGATCGCCATCCAGCTCCCCGCCGGGGCCACGGTCGAGGGGCGGGTGACCTCCATGGAGGGGCGCCCCCTGGCTAACGCCCAGGTGGTCGTGGCCGACGAGACGGTGAGCGGCATGCCCGCCTTCTCTCGTTTCCACGGCGAGGCCGACGACGACGGCCAGTACCGGATCGAGGGGATCTCCCCCGGCCCCCACACCCTGGCAGCCACCGCCGAAGGGTACCGGCGCGCGCTCCGCGACGTGGAGGCGGCGGCGGAGCCCCGCAAAGTGGACTTCCAGCTCGACCGCGGGCTGGAGATCTCCGGCCGGGTGGTGGACGACGGCGGCAATCCCGTTCCAGACGCCCAGGTCTACCTCTCCGGAACGGGCAAGAGATGGCAGGACACGTCCACCGAGGCGGACGGCGCGTTCCGCCTCTCCGGCCTGGAGGACGGCGACTACAGCCTGGAGGCCGGCAGGGTGGGGTATTCCTCCGTTCCCCCAGCGAAAAAGGTGAAGCTGGCCGGCGCGCCGGTGAGCGGCGTCGAGCTCAAGCTCACCCCCTCGGAGGGCACCATCACGGGACGGCTCACCGGGCTCGAATTCAGCCAGCTCGCCCGGGTGCGCGTCTGGGTGAGCTCGGCGGCCAGCCTCGGCGCCGTCGACGCCGAGGGGAGCTACCGGATCTCCCATATCGCGCCGGGCCTTTGGAAGGTGCAGGCCACCGTGCCGGACACCCCGCTGCACGCCGAAGGGGAGGTGACGCTGGAGCCCGGCGCCTCCGAGGCCCGGCTCGACCTCAATTTCGGCGGCGGCCACACGTTGACCGGCGTCGTCCTGCGCAACGGCGAGCCGCTCGCCGGCGCCGCGCTGATCCTCGCCGGCCCCAGTCAGGCCCAGCGGGCCTCGGCCGATCTCCAGGGGGCCTTCCGGTTCGAGGGGCTCGCAGACGGCTCCTATGAGCTCAACGCCGGTACGGGGACCGGCGCCTGGCACAAGGAGGCCGTGGAGATCACGGGCGACCAGACGGTCCGGGTGGAGCTCCATACGGCGAGCCTCTCCGGCCGGGTGGTCGACGCCACCGACTCCTCGCCGGTCTCCGGGGCCAGGATCTTCGTCAAGAGCCCGGATGGGGCCGACCGCTTCCCCTTCTCCTCGGACGCGACCACCGACGCCCGCGGCGTCTTCCACCTGGCCGAGGTCGAAGAGGGGTCCTGGACGGTGCAGGCGGCCAAGGAGGGCTACGCGGCCGGCGAGCGGAAGATCGAGGTGGGGGATTCGCCCCCTGGCGACGTCGAGATCCGTCTCGATCCCACCGAGGGGGTGA
>QHVW01000615.1 GCA_003223675.1 Acidobacteriota bacterium | reverse complement strand
CCAGAGCTTGGCAGCGAGCCGCATGGTCTCGGTGGTGATCGGAATGTAGTTCTTCGACACGAGCTGATCTAAGCCTTTCAGAGCTTCTCGAGCCCACTTCCTGGCTTGGTGGGGATGTTGCGCCAAGTGCAGCAATTTGCGGCGGAGCTCGTAATCGACAACCTCAGGAAAGCAGATTTGGTAGCGAACGTCTCGAAAGAGGCGCCTCATGATCGTGACCACCGGCCGGTTCTGTTCGGCCACGGGTTGTACGATCTGCCCGAGGATGTTGCTATCGAGAAGAAGAGGAAGGGTCATGTCAGGGGAGCTACGGTCGGTCCCTCTCCAGATCCGCCTGGAACTCTAGCCAGAACTCCTTCTCCTCATCCGACATGGGGCGGTCCAGCTTGGCGAGAAGCATTTCCGCCATCTTTTCACGCCAAGCCATCTCCTCGGGCGACGGAGTCTCTTTCATCCTGAGCTCTACGTCCTCGATCCTGGCTGTCGCATGTTTGGGCATCGTATGTTCCCCTCGCCCGTGCTGTAACTCTTCTATAGGGTACCACATCCTACCGCCCGATCAACGTCGCCGTCACCTGGATTTTCCCTCCCGGCCCATACAGATGCCGCGCCAGGATATGCCAGGTGCCCGGCGCAGGGCTCGGGATGCGGCAGTACTGCTGCCCGCTGTTCGCGTCGCTCTTGCAGTCGAAGGCGGCGGGGGAGGCCGGAGACCCGTGGCGGACGTAGAGGGCGTTGCCGTTGTCGAACCAGTCGGCGGAATTGAGGGCGACGCGGAGCTCGGCCGTCCCGCCCGGCACCTCGATGGTGCTCGCCTCGTCCCGGTGGCGCCGGCTCAGTGCGCCGTCGCTGCCCAGGATCGCGGTGCCCGGACCGCCGATCTGGGGGCCGGAGCCGCAGGAGATCGCGGAGAGGTCGGCGCCCCCTTCGGCCTCGATCCAGGCGAGGTCGCTCAGCACGTCGGCGTCGAAGGAGTTGTCCACCGGCGCGCACTCCGAGCTCGTGCCGCTGGAGGTCACGCCGGCCAGCACCGTCCTGCCTCCGATCGACAGGAAGAGCGGTCCTCCCGAGTCGCCGAAGCAGGTATCCACATTCAGGCCGGGCGGGCCTACGGGTTTCCGGAAATTCCAGCAGACGAACCCGGCCGCGGGGGGATCGCAGGGCGCGGTCCTCACCAAGCCGTGGCGCTTGATGCCGTCGTCGGTCGAATTCGTCCGGGTGCTGCCGAAGCCCACGATCTCGCCGGTCAGGCCCAGGGGAGGAGGGGAGGTCCGGTTGAGGGGGCTGGGAGCAATATTTGTCACCGGTGCCGCCAGATGGAGGATCGCCAGGTCCGAGACGCCCGAATAGCGGCTGTAGGCGGGGTCCACGGCCACACCCGACAGCGCGAAGAGCCCGGCGTGCTGGAAGAAGACGGATTTGCCGGCGGGGCTGACGAGGTCCGGCCGCGCCGCGCACTCGACGCCGCCCAGGTGGTCCCCGCAGATGCAGTGGGCGGCCGTGAGCACCGTCCGGCAGCCGATCAGCGTGGCAGTGCACTCGCCGTCCGTGATGAACAGCCCCACCGTGGGGTGGAGATGGTCGGAAACGCCGTTGGTGATCTTCCCGCCGTCGGGCTGCCCATAAAGCGGGAGAGAGAGGCTGAGCAGCAGGATCGGCAGGGCTGTACGGGACGTCATCGGTCCTCCGGGCCGCCATTGTGACACATCGTGTCAGCGCGTTCTGACACTTTTTTTAGGAGTGTCAGAAACGCGAATTTTGTAGCCGTTTGCCAGCGATTGCTTACGGAAAACCGGTTCCAGCGTCTCCTCCGCCCCGAGCGGCAGGATGGCACGCCGATTGCGAATACCTCTTTCCGGAAGTTGCAGTTACCAGAACCTGGGGCCCTCGCCGGCGTATCGAGAGATGGCGCAGTGCCTCACAGGAGGGGTCAGATGACGACGAAGAGCGAAGCGGTGTCCCTGCACCCGTCTATCCACGGCGTGCCCCCCCACCCTCACAAGTATCCGCTGGTCGGGGCTCTCCCGAGCCTGCTGGCCAACCCCACGCGGTTCTGTACCCGCATGATGATCGAGCACAACGACCTGGTCTGTCTCGACCTGGGGTTCGGGACGATCTACATGGTGACGCTTCCCGAGCACATCCACCACGTGCTGGTCGAGAACCAGGAGAACTATTGGAAGGGGGACGTGTTCGAGCGCACCCGTTTCCTGTTCGGCAACGGGCTGGTGGTGAACGAGGGGGATAGCTGGCGGCGCCAGCGGCGCCTCATGCAGCCGGCGTTCGCCCATCGCCGCGTCGCCTCCCTGGTGCCGGTCATGGTCGACGTGGTGGAGCGGCGGCTGGCCGAGTGGGAGGCCCAGAGCGAGGCCGGGCAGCCGTTCGACATCAGCCAGGAGATGATGTCCATGACCCTCGGCATCATCGTCAAGACCATGTTCAGCCTGAGCATCGACGCCCGCCAAACCGAGATCATGGCCCACTGCTTCAGCACCGCGCTGGAGCAGATCACGATCCGGATGGCCACCTACTTCCTGCCCGAGCGGTTCCCCCTGCCGCACCAGAAGGCCACCCGGGAGGCGGTCGCCACGCTGGAGGAGATGGTCTACCGCATCATCGCCGAGCGCCGGAAGGATGGCCAGGATGTGAACGACCTGCTCGGCATGCTGGTGGCGGCGCGCGACCCGGAGACGGGGGAGGGGATGACCGACCGGGAGATCCGCGACGAGGTGATGGTCACCATGTTCGGCGGCTACGAGGCCACGGCCGACTCCCTCACCTGGACCTGGCACCTGCTCGACGAGCACCCGGCCGTGGACGAGACCTTCCGCGAGGAGCTGGCCACGGTGCTCGGCGGCCGCACGCCGACCTTCGAGGAGCTCGGGCAGCTCACCTACACCACGCAGGTGGCCCAGGAGTCGATGCGGCTCTATCCGCCCTTCTGGTTCATCAACCGCACGGCCCGCGACGAGGACGAGGTCGGCGGCTATCCGATTCCGGCCGGCGCCCAGATCCTGATCCCCGTGTACGCCACCCACCGCCACCCGGAGATCTGGGAGGTGCCCGAGGCGTTCCGTCCGGAGCGCTTCGAGCCCGCCGCCGTGGCCGCCCGGCCGCGCCACAGCTATCTCCCCTTCGGCACCGGCCCGCGGATGTGCATCGGCATCCACCTCGCGATGATGGAGATGCAGCTCATCCTCGCCATGGTGGCCCAGCGCTA
>QHVW01000614.1 GCA_003223675.1 Acidobacteriota bacterium | reverse complement strand
GCCACCCCGCTCCGGGGATCGCAACCCCAGACAGTATGCACCCAAACACCCTCGCCGATCGAGAGATGGACCAAGCAACTGGGGCCCCTCGGGTCCGTCGGATAGTCCTCGATCGCTTCCCCCGACAGAACCCCTGTCAGGACATCTCTCAGCAGAAGACCGTCTGCGGCCAGCTCGTGAACCGCATGCTGTGACAGTTGGATCGCTCCGCGGCCGATGGCGCGCTTGACCGCCTCGAAGGTCTTCGACATCCGCGATTTCCTCTCCTGAACAAGAACCGCCGTTCGGGAGCATACCTCGGGACCCGCACCTCTCATCCTCCGACAGCTTCACTCCGGAAGGGTGAGCTGGACGTCGTTGCGGTCGGTGTGGGCGAGGAGCACGTTGTCGTGGGCGGGCAGAAAACGCGGCCCGGCCGGGTGTTGGGGTCGGGCCGGGGCGCATCGGGCAGTCCAGCAGCTCATTGCCGTCCTCGTCGCGGAAGGTGCGCAGGCGCGCGGCCGGAGCCGCTCGGCCATCTCGCCCAGCCGGGTCAGACCCGACCAGACCTGCACGTCCCTGACGGTGGCCGGGCCGAACGCGGCCAGGTACCGCGGGACCATCGCGCCCGGCGAGGAGTCGGGCTCCAAGGATCGGCCGAGCCAGGCCTCGGCCGTGGTACAGGTGGCCTGCCCGCCGACGCCGAGTGCAAGTCCGGCCGAAATTCGTCCGCTCCTCATGAATCGGCAGGAAGCAAGCGAAACGGCTTTCCATCGCGAGAGACCACGGCCCGGAAGTCGCGTTCGTCGACGGTGAGTATCCGGAAGACGTTGAGCCGTTCAGCCGTCGCGATGACCGCCGCGTCGGCGAGCCCCAAGTCTAGGCCCCGATACTGCGCGATTAGCTCGCGGCACCGTTCGAGATCGGAGCGTGTGACAGGCTCCAGCAGGAAACTGCCGTCGAGCAAGCCATCCAGGAAGTCGAGCTCGGCGTCGATCCCGAGAAATTCGCGCAAGAGGTAATCGAGCTCCGCCAGGATCGCCACCGGGATGATGATCGGTCCAGGCTCCCTCTCTAAAAACTCCCGCACCGCGGTGTGGTGGCGATCATCGGCGTCGTAAAGCGCGTACAGCGCCCCGGTGTCAGCGATTGTTGTCACCGGCGTTCGCGAGCCGAGGCGCGCAGAAGCTCCTCGGCTCTCTCCGAGACGTCCGAGCGGCCGCTGCGATAGGCGCCGCTACCCCGGATGACCGGCGAGGCGGTACGGCCGGAGTACACCGCCAGAGCCTCACGGATCACGTCGCCAGGGGGCCGATTCTGTTCCCGTGCAAGCCGCTCCAGGGTTTTGGCCGTTTCGTCCTCGAGCTCCACAGTGGTTTTTACCATCATCGTGCCCTCTCGATCCAGATCTCACAGCGGCAGTGGTCTCATGACGACAAGCGTACCACGAGGCGTGCCGCCCCCCTCCCCGCCCCTACACCGGCGCCGGCGTCACGTCCGCAAGGGCCTCCGGCTCGCGCTCTTCCGCGTCCACCGCGGTCCCGGCCCGGTGCGTCCGCGCCACCAGCACGTAGATCGACGGCACGACGAAGAGGGTGAACATCGTGCCGATGATCATGCCGCTCACCAGCATGATGCCGATGCTGTTGCGCGCGCCGGCTCCCGGGCCGTGGGCGAAGACCAGCGGCAGGTGGCCGACCACGGTGGCCGCGGTGGTCATCAGGATCGGGCGCAATCGCGTGGTGGCCGCTTCGACGACGGCCCCCAGCTTCCCCAGCCCCGTCTCCTGCAGGTGATTGGCGAACTGGACGATCAGGATGCCGTTCTTCGCCACCAGGCCGACCAGCGTGATCAGCCCCACCTGGCTGTAGACGTTGAGCGAGGTGAAACCCAGGAAGGAGAAGAGCAGGGCGCCGGCCAAGGCCAGCGGCACCGAGCCGGCCAGGATGATGAACGGGTCGCGGAAGCTCTCGAACTGGGCGGCGAGCACGAGATAGATCAGGATCGCCGAGAGCAGGAAGGTGGCGAGGAACTTGCCGCCCTCGGTGCGGAGCTGCCGCGATTCGCCGGAGTAGTCGACGGTGTAGCCCTGGGGCAGGATTTTCCGCGCCTCGCCCTCCAGGAAACGTAAAGCCTGGTCGAGCGACACCCCCGGCGGGATCGCGCCCTGGATGCGGACGGCGTTGAGCTGCTGGAAACGCTTGAGCTCGCGCGGCTCGGTGGTGGTGCGCAAGGTGGCGAAGGTGGAGAGCGGCACCAGCTTGCCGCCGGCGCCCGTGACGTAGACGTCTTTCAGCTGGTCCGGCGTCAGCCGCTCGCTGCGCTTGACCTGCGGGATGACTTTGTAGCTGCGCCCCTGGATGCTGAACCGGTTGACGAAGTTGCCGCCCAAAAGCGTCGAGAGGTCCCGGCCGGCCTGGGCGAGGTCGACCCCCTCGGAACGCAGCTTGTCGCGGTCGAAGACCACCTCGGCCTGCGGCTGGTCGAACTTGATGTCGGTGTCCGCGAACATGAAGAGCCCGCTCGCGAAGGCCTTCTGCACGACCTGGTTGGCGATCGCGACGACCTGCTGCGGCTCGGCCGTCGAGGCGATCACGAAATCGACGGGGAGCCCGCCGCCGCCGCCGGGCAGGGCGGGCGGGGTGAGCGGGATGACCCGCACGCCCGCGATCTGCGACAGCTTCGCCGAGACCTCCACCTGGAGCTCGGCGCTCGACTTCTTCCGTTCGCTCCACGGCTTGACCACCATGCCCGCGAAGCCGCCGGAGGGGAAGACGATCTGGAAGGTGGCGTCGGTCTCGGGGAACGACTGGAAAACCTTGTAGATCTCGTTCCCGAAGAGCTTGGTCTGGTCGAGGGTCGAGTTGGCGGCGGCCTGCACGATCCCGAAGACCACGCCCTGGTCCTCGGCCGGCGCCAGCTCCTTCTGCGAGAACAGATAGAACGGCACGATCAGCAACATCACGATCACCCACAGGGTGAGCACGACGGGCCGGTATTTCAAAGTCCCCGACAGCAGCCGCGTGTAGGTGCTGCGGATGCTCTCGAACCGCCGGTTGACGAAGCCGGCGAAGCCGCGCTCGGTGTCGCCGGCGCGCAGGAGCTTCGAGCCCATCATCGGCGACAGGGTGAGCGCCACCACGCCGGAGACGATCACCGCGCCGGCGAGCGTGAAGGCGAACTCGCGGAAGAGCGACCCCGTGAGGCCGCCCTGGATGGCGACCGGCGTGTACACCGCCGCCAGCGTGATGGTCATGGCGATGATCGGGCCCACCAGCTCGCGGGCGGCGTCGAGGGCCGCCTGGAGGGGGCTCTTGCCCTCGTGCAGGTGCCGCTCGACGTTCTCCACCATGACGATCGCGTCGTCGACCAC
>QHVW01000613.1 GCA_003223675.1 Acidobacteriota bacterium | reverse complement strand
CATCGCCTGCCACGAGGCGCTGGCCCGCGTCCACAAACGGCGGCGGCTGGTCCCGATCACTGGCGGCGACGGCGGCGAGCCCCCCGAGCCGCCGGCGGAGGCTCCCGGCCCCGAGCGGGACCTGGAGAACCGCGAGCTCCAGACCCTCCTGCGGGAGGCCGTGGAGGTCCTCCCCGATCCGTTGCGGGCCGTCTTCTGCCTGCGCGAGATCGAGCTCCTCTCGACCGAGGAGACCGCGGACGCCCTCGGCCTCTCGGCGGAGAACGTGCGGGTGCGCCTGCACCGGGCCAAGCGCAGCCTGCGGCAGACCGTCGACGACAGGATCGGCCGCGAGGTGCGCCGCCTCTACCTCTTCGACGGCGCCCGTTGCGACCGCCTGGTGGAGAACGTCTTCGCCGCCCTCCATCTGGAGCATGGCCTCTGACGGACGCTGGCTTTTGACATAGAGACTATGCTAAATTTAGCTCGCCTTTTATAAGGAGAGCGCGATGAGAAAAAAGAGCAAGCGGCTGGCCCTTCACCGTGAGACGGTCCGCAACCTGGACGAGGTTGGGCTTCAGGGGGTCGTGGGAGGTACGGATTTCACCCGCACCTGCGGTGGGACCTGTGAATGTATCGACTATCCGGACACCTTCAGCGCGGACTGCACGGCGGGTTGTCCGACGACCTCCCTGGGTTGACGGCAAGGGCGTGCGCGGGCCGCTATCCCGTCGGATCGCGAGCTCGCCAGATCGATGCAGCCTTGATGCAGCCTGAAAAACCACTGTCCCGCCCCACCAGGCCGGGACAGTGGTTGCACGCGCAGGCCGGCGCTAACAGGTCCAGCTCTTGGGCGCGCAATAGGAACAGATCGAGCGGAAGATGTCACCGCTGGGCTCCTGGTTCTGAGGGTCCAGGGCACCCGCGACACCCTTGAGCGCATGTCCGTCCAGAGACAGCAGCGTCTCTTTCGAGAGGACCAGGCGCTTGACGTTTCTCTTCATGATTACCTCCTGGTCGCCACGTTCCGATCTACCGTCCATCGGGTGGATCGGACCGACGATCCGAATACACCTGATATAACGGCCATCACCGGGAGGTTGTTGCTCCTCTTTTTCAAGACAGCAAGAATATGACAATTCCTGATGGAAAGGGTTTCGCGCGCGGAGGGCGGCCCGTGGCCGCCCCTCAACCCCCGTGATGGTGCCGGTGATAGTGGTGGTGGTACCGCCGGTGATGATGGTGATGCGTGGTCGTATGCTGAACCGTGACTCTGGGCACCGGCGGCGCCGGGAGAGGCGGCGGCGCGGGCAGGCCCGGAGGGGCCGGGGGCGCCGGGGGAGTCGGCAACTGCGGGCTGGCTGTCGTGGCGGCGGGAGCGATCCCCGCGCAGAGCATGGCAAGCAGGACGTAGGTGTGGGCTCGCATATCGGTGCCTCCTGAAAGGGCGGGAGCCAAACGGCTCCCGCTCCATTGCGAGCCCTGCCAGATGGATGCCAGCTTGCGGGGCGGGCCGGCGTCAGCCCCTCACCACCCGCACTTCTGCCCCTTGTTCTGCTGGTCGAGCCAGGTCTTGAGCGGCGCGAAGTAGTCGAGGATTGCGGTGGCGTCCATCTGCCGCTGGCCGGTGGCGACCTCGAGGGCGTCCGGCCAGGGGTGGCTGGCGCCCATCTCCAGCATCTTCGCCAGGCGGGCGCCCGCAGCCTTGTTGCCGTAGATCGAGCAGCGGTGCAGCGGGCCCTTGAAGCCGGCCGCCTGGCAGAGGCCGCGTTGGAGCTGGAACTGCAGGATGTCGGCCAGGAAGTAGCGCATGTAGGGCGTGTTGCTCGGCACGTGATACTTCGCGCCCGGATCGAAATCTTTTTCCGAGCGCGCGACCGGCGGCCGGATCCCCTGATATTTCAATCGCAGGTCCCACCAGGCCTTGTTGTAGTCGGCGGGCTTGACCTCCCCTGAGAAGACCTTCCAGCGCCATTGATCGATGATCAGGCCGAACGGCAGGAAGGCAATCTTTTCGAGCGCCCGCTTCAGCAGCAGGCCGGTGTCCTTCGACTCGTCGGGCACTTTGTCGAGCAGGCCGACCTCCTTGAGATATTCGGGGGTGATCGAAAGCGCGATCGTATCCCCCACCGCCTCGTGGAAGCCGTCGTTGGCGCTGTCCTCATAGAGGAACGGCAGGTTGTCGTAGGCGCGCTGGTAGAAGAGGTGTCCCTCCTCGTGGTGGATGGTGCGGAAGTCGTCGTCCTTGATCTTGAGGCAGGCCTTGATCCGCAGGTCGTCCAGCAGCGAGCGCTCCCAGAAGGTCGGCGGCAGGGGCGGGAAGCCGAGCGAGACGAAGAAATTCTCGGCGTACTTGGCCATCCCCTTCGGGTCGACCTTCTTGGCCTCCAGCAGCTTGGTGAGGTCGAAGCCGGGATCGGCGTTGGGGGGCGCCAGCACGTCGTAGATCTGGTCCCACTCCTGGGCCCACATGTTGCCCACCACGTGGGCGGGGATGGGCTGGTCGAGCGGCACCACGGCGTCGCCGTACTTCTCGTTCAGCCGCTTGCGGGTATAGCAGTAGAGGGAGTCGTAGAGCGGCTTGACCTGGTTCCAGAGGCGGTCGAGGTCGGCGGCGAAGGCGTCGGGGGGCATGTCGTATTTGGAGCGCCAGAAGGCCCCGGTGTCCTTGTAGCCCAGGTCGCGGGCCCCCT
>QHVW01000612.1 GCA_003223675.1 Acidobacteriota bacterium | reverse complement strand
AAGACCACGAACGCCAGTCCCAGCGTCATCAGCAGAAACCGCACCCGGGGCGTCACCTCCTGAAAGCCCTGCAGCCGCGAGATCGGACCCGCCGGGCTATAGATCGAAAGCGAGTGGAGCTCGCCGGGCTCGTAGGCGGTCTCTGACTCGACCTCCCCGAAACGGTCTCTGTAGTACCGCCGCGCACCGAGCATCAGGAGAGCCCCCGCCAGAAACAGACCGGCCCGGAGGATCATCAGAGGCCGGTTGTCGAAGTAGGTCGTCCCTCCCACACTGAGGACGATCAGCCCCAGCGGCACCAGAAGCCGAAGCCCTTGAAGATCGTTGAAGTGCTGGGTCACGAAGCGGATGCGCTCGACGTCGCGGGTGGTCATCTCGGCCTCCTTGAGGAAACCAGTTTGTTGTACAGACTGATTCTGAATCCAAACCTCTCGGATGTCAACCCCCCGGCGATGAATCGCCGGGCGGGGCCCGGGGACGCGAACGGGAACCTGATAAGCTCTCCCCCACCCCGCCATGCGCCGAGCCGTCCTCCTCCTCTCCGCCCTGCTGGCGACGTCCCTCGCCTGCCACAAAGAGGCTCCGCCGCCGCGGAAGGCCGCCGCCCCTCCCCCACCCATCCCCGAGGTCACGCGAGCGGCGCGGCCGGCCCGGCCGGTGATCTTCATCGGGCTCGACGGCGCGGACTGGGAGCTGCTCGACGACTACATGGCCTCCGGCGTGATGCCCAACCTCGCGGCCCTGGCCCGCTCCGGACGCACCGGCACGCTCAAGACGATCAACCCGCCCCTCTCGCCGCTCGTCTGGACCACCATGATGACCGGCGCCTCGCCGCTCGATCATGGCATCCTCGACTTCACCCGGCGCAACCCCAAGACCGGCGCGCTGGAGCCGATCCCCAGCAGCGAGCGGCGCCGGCCGGCCATCTGGAACATGGCGGGCGACGGCGACAAGAGCGTGGCCGTCTTCGGCCTCTGGGCCACCTGGCCGGCCGAGGCCGTGAAAGGGCTCCTGGTGGCCGACCGCTTCTCCTCCTTCACCTCGCGCGACCACGAGCCGCCGCCCGGCACCGTCTATCCGCCCGAGCAGGAGGCCTGGACCCGCGAGACCCTCGGCCAGACCGAATCCGCCGTGGGCTACGACGCCCTCCACGCCTATCTTCCCTGGCTGACCCCCGAGGACTATCAGAAGGCCGCCGCCGATCCTGATCCTTACGCCCATCCGGTGAGCGCGCTGCGGCGCATCCTGATCGAGACCCGCGCCTATCACGCCCTCGCCACCTCCTGGCTGGGCCGGCAGAAGCCCGATCTCGCCGTCGTCTACTTTCAAGGAACAGACACCCTCGGCCACGTCTTCGCCCCCTACGCGCCGCCGCGCCAGGATTCCATCCCTCCCGCGGACTTCGAGCGCTTCTCCCGCGTGCCCGAGCTCTATTTCGCCGAGATCGACCGCATGCTGGGCGACTACCGCAAGCTCGCCGAGGCCCGCGGCGCCGTGCTGATGATCGCCTCCGATCACGGCTTCCGCTGGAAGGAAGGGCGGCCGGCCAAGCTCTCGAGCGCCGCCGCGGCCACCGCCGGCAAGTGGCACCGCGAGGACGGCATCTATCTCCTCTGGGGGCCGGACGTCCAGGCCACCGCCGACCGGGGGCACGGCGAGGTCGCCCAGGTCTGTGCCACCCTCCTCGCCCTGCTCGGCCTGCCGCCGGGCGACGGCGTCGCCGGTCCGCCCGTGGCCGGGGTCGAGGCCGTCCACGCCCAGCTCGCCGATTACCGGGGGCACTACCGTCCCGCTCCCGAGCCTCCGGAGAGCGGAGAGACCAGCTCCGAGGAGATCGAGAAGCTCCGCTCTCTGGGATATCTCGGCGCCAAGGAGGGGGGCGGCAACGCTCCCGCCGGCTCGACCCGCACCGCCGGCTCCTACAACAACGAGGGGCTCCTCCGCCGCGAGCGCGGAGAGACCGACGCCGCCATCGCCGCCTACGAGAAGGCCCTCGCCATCGATCCCCAGAGCGCCTCGGCGATGTGGAATCTCAGCGACCTCCTCCATTCTCAGCACCAGGATCTCGACCGCTCCGACGATCTCCTGGTGAAATCGCTCGCCGCCGGCCTGCCGGACGCGGTCGACTACGCCATGGGCCGCACGGTGGCCTATGCCCGCGGCGGCGAGGCCGAACGGGGGCTCCGCCTGCTGGACCGCGCCCTCGCCACCCGTCCCCGGGACCCCCGCCTCCATCTCCTCCGCGGCCGCTATCGCCTGGAGCGCCACCAGTGCGAGAAGGCCCTGGACGACTTCGAGACCGCGGCCGGCGCCGATCCGCGCAACGCCCTGGCCTTCGCCTCCGTGGGCCTCGCCCAGCTCTGCATCGGCGACGGCGAAGGCGCCGCCCGCAGCTTCCAGCGCTCCCTCCAGATCGATCCCAACCAGCCGGAGATCCGGCGGGCGTTGGGGCAGATCGGGGGGTAGGGCAACAAGGACCCCAAGGACTGCAAGGACTCCAAGGACAGGAAAGACAGTTCTCCCCTTCCTTGGGCGCGTCGCGCCCTCCCATTTTCCGGTCGTGCCCTCCCGAGGGGCCGTATCGCCCAAGTGAGGGCCGTAGCGCCCAAGCGAGGGGTCGTAGCGCCCTCCCGAGGGGCCGTAGTGCCCAAGCAAGGGGGCGTAGCGCCCTCCCGAGGGGGGCGTGGTGCCCAAGCGAGGGCACCTCCGCCCTCTCGTTCTCCGGCACGCCCCAAGAGAGGGCAGACACCGCCCTCGCTTGGGGCCGAACGAAAAATCAGAGGGCGCGACCAGAAAATCGCTGGGCAAGACCGGCGAAGCGATGGGGAAACCCGGAGAACGAGTGAGCGCACCGCCAGAATCAGAGGGCACATACGACAGATCGCTGGGCTCGGCGGGAGAAACGGTGGGCGAGGATCGCGGTCCGGAGGGCGGCCCCGACGTTCCCCAGAAGGGTGAGCCATGGAGCCGTAGAGACGTCCCAGTCCGTTTCAGCAGAACGCCGGCAGGCCACCAACGTCGGGACGTCTCTCTTCGGAGGGCAGGATCTGCGGATCTGCCGGGGTACCCGCACTGCCGGAGCGCGATCTCGATCCGATCGTGCGATCGTGCAGGGTAGGAAGCGTAGAATTCCGGCATGCCCACAGCGCCGACGGTCTTCATCAGCTATAGCCACAAGGATAAGGCCTGGAAGGACCGTCTGCTACCCCATCTCCGGATCTCCCAAAAGGAAGGGCTCCTGGAGATCTGGGACGACCGACGA
>QHVW01000611.1:5055-8535 GCA_003223675.1 Acidobacteriota bacterium | reverse complement strand
CGCGAAGCCCTCGCATCTTTAGCTGTCTTCGCCGAGGCTGCCCAACGCGAAGCCGCTACGCTGGATCTGGTGAAGCGTGCCATGACGGATCTCGTAGCGTCCAGGCGATTGGCCCCGCTGCCCAAGAATGGGTGAGCGGGGCGAGGGCAAAATATAGCCCTATGAGCCGCAATGACCGCTCGGATCGGCGCCGCAGCCGTTATCCAAATTGGAGGTGGAACTCGGCGCAGGCGCGCAATGGCCGCTCGGATCGACGCTGCAGCCATTGTCCAGAGTAGATGTGGAGCTCGGCGCAGGCGCGCAACGGCCATTGGGATCGCCGCCGCAGCCGTTCTTCGTCCAAAGGCGCGAGAGGGCGTCCCAGGCCTGGAGCAGGAGAGTGGTGACCGGGCCTTCGGCGCTCCGCGGACTGTGCCGAGCCCCTCGCGCACTGGCCGCGAAGGCTCCTCCAGGGGCGGCTACAAGGTATAAAAGGAATGAGGCAGCGGCGATCCGGCGTAGGGTGCGCATGACGAGGCTCCATGGGAAGTGCTCCGGCGCGGCCCCCATGGCCGCGCGGGCGGCTCTGCGGCAAAGGTGCACCCAGAGACAATAACCTATACCGGCAGCGAGCGGAGGAGCATGAATGGAGCGAAACGAGGAAGACCCCGAGGTCCTGCGGCTGGTGGTGCTCTTCCTGCGGGAGTCCGCGAGGATGAGCCAGGTCCAGCTCAGCACGGCCGCCAGGACGAGCCAGAGCCAGCTCTCGCTGATCGAGCTCGGAAAGGCTACACCCTCGGAGGACGTTCTCCGCAGGTTGGCCGCCGCCACGGACGTGTCTTGGCCTCTGGTGGCTCGCCTTCGCCAGTTCTACGCGGCGTTCCTCAAGGCCAAGTCCAGGAAGGTGCACGTCGATGAGCAGGGAGCCACCGGGGCCTTTGCGGATTCCTTGGCGGTGCAGGCCTATCTCTTGGAGGACGAGGTGGCGGTTGTCTCCGAGGCGGACCAGGAGGCGGAGGCTCAGAGGTTCTGGCAAGCCGTGGCAGGTCTGCCCCGGGAACGCCGGCGCCGGGTAATCGAGCTCTCTCCTCGGGCCTCTCGGAACCCCGCGCTGGCTCGCCAGCTTAGCCTTGAAAGCGAGAAAGCGGCGGCGTCAGATCCCGCCGAAGCGAAGGACCTCGCGGAGCTCGCGGCATGGATCTCAGAACGGTCCGAGCGGGGATGAGAGCACCTCGTCAGCCTGGAAGTGACGGGTGTTCTGTAGTGGCCGCCCCTTTCCGGGTGCTTCCTCACGCTCTGATCCGGTCGGGAATTCCCCCCACCCAGGGCGGCCACATAGGGCCGCCCCTACGAAGAGCTTCTGGAGTGACGAAGCACTAGTGCGCGGCGGGACGGAGAAAGCCCGCGCTGGCGCCCACGAGGTGCACGCATTGATGGAAGAGGGGGCGCCGTGGGCCCTCGCGGTGCACGGACGAGCCCTCAAAGTGCGCGGACGGGCCCTCGAGGTGCGCGGACGGGCCCTCGAGGTGCGGCTATGGCCCCACAAGTTTTTTGCTCGCGCCCTCTTTTGGGCGCGCTGCATCCGCTTTGGGGAAGGTACCGTCCCTCTCGGGGATGCGACCGTCCCTCTCGAGGGCGCGACCAGCCCCTTCGAGGGCGCGACGGGCCCCAAAGAGGGACGCTACCGTCCCCTCGAGGGCGCGAGCATCCCTTTCGGGGATGGAACCGTACCCTTCGAGGGCGCGACCGGAAAATCCGGGGATGCTTCGCGCCCAAAAGAGGGCGCACAGCGCCCTTTTGAGGGGCGGTGCGATCCCCGCGAGGGCCGGTACGTTCCCCAAGAGGGACAGTCCGATCCTCAAGAGGGGCGCTCAAAGAACCGAATCGATGAGGGTGTTCCCGCGCCCCCCCGGCGAGCACTTCCGAATCTGGTGCTCCGCCGACCCGGCTCCGCGCCGCCGCCGATCTCCCGCGACAGCTTGTGAAGCCCGCTGCAAAAGACTCCCGGTGACGATGGCTGTTCCCCCCGCCCTCCTCCGCTGTCTCACCCGGCAGGAGGAACGACCATGCAACGCAAGAAAGCTCTGTCCGTGCTCTGCTTCCGGCCAGGCGGTGATCACCGTCGAGCGCTCGGGCGGCGAGGACGGCGCCGTGTCCGTCCAGTACGCCACCAGCGACGGCACGGCCACGGCCGGCCAGGACTACACCTCCGCCTCCGGCACCCTATCCTGGGCGGCCGGCGACGGGCTCGCGAAGACCTTCACCATGCCGGTGGCGGACGACTGCGTGGCCGAGGGGACCGAGACGGTCCATCTCACCCTCTCCACTCCCACGGGCGGGGCCACCCTCGATCCGGTCCGCGGCACGGCCGACCTGCGGATCGGGGACAGCGGAGGGGACGATCACGGCGGCGGCGGGGGAGGGAGCAGCTCGGGCGCCATCAAGTTCGACCAGAGCGACTTCCAGGTGCTGGAGAACGGCGGCCAGGCGGTGATCACGGTCGAGCGCTCCCATGGGGAGAGCGGCCCGGCGACGGTGCAATTCGCCACCAGCGACGGCACGGCCACGGCGGGGAAGGACTACACCGCCACCTCCGGCACCCTCTCCTGGGCGGCCGGCGACGAGAGTCCCAAGGTGATCCGGGTGCCCATCCTCGACGACTCGGTGGCCGAGGGGACCGAGACGGTCCGGCTCACCCTCTCCTCTCCCACCGGGGCCGCGCTGGATCCGGAGCGCTCGGCCGCCGTGCTCAGCATCCTGGAGGGGGGACGCACCGGCGACGACAACGAGGACGGGGGGAACCGCAACAGCCCCGGCACGGTCCGGTTCGCCGAGCGGAGCTTCCAAAGCATCGAGGGGGCCGGCGTCGCCCGCGTCTCCGTGGAGCGCTCGGGGGGCGAGCGGGGCGCGGTCTCCGTCCGCTATCAGACGAGCGACGGCAGCGCCAGGGCGGGGGAGGACTATACCGCGGCCTCCGGCACCCTGAGCTGGGCGAACGGCGAAGGGGGCAGCAAGACCTTCGAGATCCCGATCGCCGACGACACGGCCGCCGAGGGGAACGAGACGGTGATGCTGGCCCTCTCCGCTCCCACCGGCGGGGCCACGGTCGATTCCGCCCGCGGGACCTCGACGCTGAGCATCCTCGACGACGACGGCTCCACCGCCGCCTGCGTGGACGACGACAAGACCCTCTGCCTGGCCGACGATCGTTTCAAGGTCGAGATCGCCTGGCGGACTGGAGAGGGCTCGATCGGCGTGGGGCACGGCTCCCACCTCTCCGCCAATTCGGGGACCTTCTGGTTCTTCGACCCCGCGAACGCCGAGATGCTGATCAAGGTGCTGGACGCCTGCCAGGGCTTCAACTCCTTCTGGGTCTTCTTCGCGGCCACCACCGACGTGGATTTCACCGCCACGGTGACCGACACCCGGACGTGCGTGGTCAAGCAGTATCAGAACCCCGCCGGCCGCGCCGCCCAGCCGGTGCAGGACACGTTCACGTTC
>QHVW01000611.1:0-4974 GCA_003223675.1 Acidobacteriota bacterium | reverse complement strand
CCTATTTTCAGAACAGAGGGGAGAAGGACCCGTCGCGGTCCTGTTTTTGGTTTTTCTCCCTCCTCTCCCCGGTGAGGGCATGGACGGGAGAAGAGGGCCGGGGTGATGAGGGTGTTCCCGCGCCCCCTCTCCGCTGTCTAACCCTCCAGCATGAGCACCGCCGCGACCTTCCCTGCTCCGTTCGCTGGCCCCTGGGGGGCGGGCTCGGGTATCCTCCGGAACGATTCGGACCGGCGTCCGAAGCCTCTCCGGGCCCCAATCCCCATGGATCTGGACCGTCTGAGCGACGAGGAGCTGATCGAGACCGCGCGGCGGGACGCCTCGTCCGCCGACGCCTGCCTGGCCGTCCTCTACCGGCGATACTACCCGAAAGTGGCCGCCTGGTGCCTGCGCATCGGCGGCGACCGGCAGGAGGCGGCGGACCTCGCCCAGGAGGTCTTCCTCCGCGTCCACGAGCGCCTCGACGGCTTCCCGGCCGCTCCGGCCGCCGGAGCCCGGCCCCGCCGGATGCCGGCGCAGGCCTGGAAGCTCGCCGCGGCGGTGGTCCTGCTCCTCGGCGGCGGCCTCCTCTTTCGGCTCGTTGTCCCCCAGGGGCCCGGCGCCCCGCCGCTCCCCGCTCCGGAGATCGGAGGTCCCGTGCGCGGCGGCGAGATCGAGGCCCTCTCTCCCCTGGGCGACGCCGCCGGAATCCCCTCGGAGCTGCGCTGGAATCCCCGGCCGGGAGCCGCGAGCTACCGGGTGCGCCTCCTGGCCGTGGACGACACGGTGCTCTGGGAGACCACGGTCCCCGCTTCCCCCGCCAAGCTGCCCGCCGAGGTCCAGGGGAAGCTCCAGCGCGCGGTGAGCTATCTCTGGACCGTCGAGGCGCTCGACGCCTCGGGGGCCCGCCTCGCGTCGTCCGAGACGGTCCGCTTCCGGATCCGGCCATGAAATATTCGGCAATGGCCACCTTATAGTTGACAGGTCAACCATTGCCTGCTCATGGAGGATTCATTGATGAGGCGCTTTCGCTCTCCCTTTGCGTTCGTCCTGATGCTCCTGCTCGCCGGAGCCGCTCTGGCGAAGATCCCCGTGGACGATGGCGGCGCGAGCAGCAAGCCGCTCGTGCTGCGGTTGAACCCCGCGATCGGCGCGCCGGGAGGGCTGGTGGCGGTGGTGCTGCGCACCTACGCGCCGCGGCCGATCCGCCAGGGCCAGGTCAGCATCCGCGTCGCCCGCCGGCCGCACCCGGCCAAGCTCGGCCTGACGCTGGACGACCTCACCGCCCCCGTCCGGCCGCTGACCTTCCTCTCGGCCACGGTCTACAGCCCGAAGAATGACGCGCTGACCCAGGGGCTGCTCAACGGCCTGGCGGACAGCCAGCTCGCCAAGGTGACCTTCCAGTCCCCCTCCGGCTCGGTCAACTCCGCCGACGGCCCGCTGGCGGTCTTCCTCTTCCGCCTCGACCCGTCGGTGCAGCCCGGGGACACCTTCGACCTCACTCTCGATCCGGTCCAGACCGGCCTCACCGATTCCGCCGGCAAGCCGGTCACGCTCGCCCCCCGCAGCGACGTGCTGACCGTGCGGGGGGTGAACACCTTCGAGCCCTTCCTGGTGAGCGGCGGCCGGATCACCCTCACCTGGAACCCGGCGGTCGCCGGCGGCGCTCCCACCGTCAAGCTCGACCCGCGCTACGGGCGCTCCACCTCCACCGTCGACAGCTCGCGGCCGGGGCGGCTGGTGGTGGATTTCAAATCCGCGGACGCCTCCTTCAACTCCGTTCCCGGCACGATCGTGGCGATCTCGATGCCGGTCGCGGCGTCGGCGGCGATCGGCAGCTCCTCGCCCTTCACCCTCGATCCCGCCGGGACGTACCTCCTCACGCGCAAGGGGCGGAAGGTCAGGCAGGCCCTGCAGAACGGGACGGTCTCCATCCAATAAGGACCTGCCGCGAAACCAAGGATGCTTTCTGCTAGGGGAGCTCCTTGAGATACTTGAGCTGGAGAGGCTTTCCGGTCCAGTAGTCAGCGCGGATCTCCTCAATGAGCCGGACTCGATAATCAAATTGATCTTCTTTTTTAGATTCGATCTGGAGAATCTGCCGGTTCGCCCCTGTGCTCCGCCAGTAGGTTTCTTCGGACGCAATCAGGCTGAGCATGCCACCGGGATAGGGTACGGCTCCCGAAAGCTGAAGTTTGATCTTCTCGGCGGGGAGAGCCTCTCCATGGATTTGGACAGGCTCCTTTCCGACCAGCTCTGCGGTCGCCGTGACCGAGCTTCCATCGAACAGAGTCACCTTGAAATGGTGCCGCTTATTCGCGGAGAAATCAAGACTCCGGATCAACAAAGGGATCTCGACCGGTGTGAAGGCCTTGGGGTCGAAAGAGATTGCGGCATCGGGCTCGGACTGGGTTTGACAGTGGAAAAAGCGGCGAGCCTTTCCGCCGAGGGGCAGGGCCAGCTCACGAAGGCAGCTTCCCTCCCACGAGATTTCCGTATACGTCTGCCGTAGGGGCCTAAGATCATTCTGCACAGCGATGACGGCAGCCGACCTCTTGTTGGATCTCAAATCGTATATGAAGCTCCACTGAAAGCTCTCCACCCTCACGGGATCGCTGGCCGAGGCCTTGACCAGCTTTCGTGGATCAAAGCTTTGCTTGACCAAGAGGGCGACGGCGGTGAACTTTTGCGTAAAGGGCTCGGCCCCGGCCCGCCAGTGGATCTCGACGTCATAGAAGGCAATCTCCGCTTTTCCATCGTTCCAAAGGGACGACCTCAGAAAATCCCAGGACAAACCCGATTCACGTCCGGATTCCGGATTGGAGCCACTCTGGGAAGCTGGAGGAGGAGCCGATATCGAGCTCGTCTCCGCCGAGCATGCACAGCAGAGACTCGCCAGAGACAGGAAACTGACCAGGAACACTCGCCCAGCAATACGCGGCAACCACAGGCCACTCTCCAGCAAAAGATCGATCCTTAACATCGACGATACCCCTAAGCTGCCCAGTCGATGTCGGAGAACCCAGGAGATAGAGGGGGAAGCAGCCGTTCCAGAGCTACCGCGCGAGCCTCAGAATCCGCACGCTGTCTTGCCACATGGATTAATAGGCGGATGTTTCCAATCGAGTCGCCCCTGGCAAGGATCTCAGGGATCCTGACAACGGCTTTCTCTACTACTCCTATCAGGGCTTCCAACTCCCACCAAGTATCCCATTCGTCCAGAGCGGCTCGAAGAAGCTCCAGACAAGGATAGGTGAGCTCCCAGGACCACTCTAAACAGGATTGAGCCCCTAGAAGCGCCCGAAGATGGTCCGCGGCGGGTGGCTTGGCACCTTCAACTTCTGAAGAGGCGATCTCAAGGGCCTTCGCATAGGCTTCCGCGGCCTCTGCTTTGCGACCAAGAAGGTTACATACCTGTCCCGCTGTGATTGCGACCCTCAGCAGCGTGTTGCGCTCCCCAGAAGCCAGCGCGAGGTCAATTGCCCGATTCATCCTCTCGTCCGCGCCAAGCCCATCTCCTCCTCTTGCAGCAAGGAGAGCGTACAAGCTCCATAGCTCTGCCGCAAAGTCAGGTGAGCCCTGGCCTGTCACCAGGACTTTTTCAAGTATTCCCGCTGCCCTCTCCAGCAAGCCCATCCGGAGGGTAACCGAAACTTCCTGTAAATCCAGAGAAGGAAATTCGCGACCTGCAACAAAGACATTTCTCAGCTTTCGCGCGTCTTCCAGGAACGAGAGAGCTTCGGTGATCTTACCCAGCCGGTACGCCAGGTCCGCAGCTTCAACGCAAAGTGTATACTCACGATACGAGTCCCTCTCCGCTCTGGCGCCCACAATGCCTGGGCCAGCACTTGCGAGAGCAAGGTCGAGGCGAAGAGCTCTCCGGTAGAAGTCAATCCAATTAATCGAGACGAAGCGAGCCATCCCCGGCAATTCTTCAGCAATAGATGCCTCAAGCCGGCTCCACTTCTCAAGCGAGACCATGTCCCCATCCTGGCGAGCGAGCGCACACAGATTGCTGCTCAAGATAGCCCGAGTCATCCTGAGCTCCAAGCTCCAGCGCTCGGCGGCGTGCATCTCCGCGCCAGCTAAGAGATCGCACGCTGTTTCGGCCTCGCTGATTGCCCTTTTCCTCTCCGCAAGACTGGCAAAAAGATATGCTCTGACATTCCGGAGCCAGGCCTCCTGGTAACGGGAGCCCAGCTCAGCGAGGTTACCGGCCATTGCTTCGGCGAGGCCATCGTCCGACACAGCAAGGGCGGACCGGAAGTCTTTTTTGCGACGGCCTAGCGTGACTGTTAGGCGATAAAGAAGCGCGCAGCGGCGATCAGGGCGCTCTTCCAGGGCCAGCGCGCTTCGAATGTGCGAATCCAGGAAGCGGATTAAGCGAGGGTCTCGGGCCTTGAACATCAAGTTGTGAGCAGCTAGAGATACTATAGAGTGGACATCTGCGGATTGCTCTGCGCTGAGGTCCGGATAAAGCCGTAGACATGCAAGCCCCAGTTGAAGAGCACTGGCAAAACCAAATCCTCTAAAAGCGTTCCAAACAATCTCGAGTGCTTCGCTTGGGCCAAGCCAACTGAAGCCCGCGTCCCCTTGAAGCGAATCCATGGCCAAGTATTCATAGTTTGTACCGTAGAGGGCAAGATCCTGTGGTCGCGTCGTCTTAAAATCGGCCGAAGCAGAGCCATTCGAGCTATTGACTTCTAAGGCTTCCACACGCGATAGCGCCTGCAGCCCAAAAAGAAACAGTCGGTCATCTTTTGCAGAAAAATTCCACGAAATTCCGTTCTGATCGGGCTCAACCTCCTTTCTCTCTGGCGCATAGCCAACCTCCATGTCCGGCAAGTCTTCTGGAAAGAGTCTGAACATTGCTCGCAGAACACCATAGGTCTGCTCGTCTAGAAGCCCCGGACTTGGGACCAAGACTTCCGAACCGCTCTCTTTGATCAACTGCATGGAAATCCTGGCCCAGGCGTCGAGAAGAGGCCTTTGAAT
>QHVW01000226.1 GCA_003223675.1 Acidobacteriota bacterium | reverse complement strand
GACCAGGCCCTCTCCCTGAGCCGGGAGACCAAGGATCTGGAGGTCCAGACCGCGACGCTCAACAATCAGGCGATGCTGGCGCTGCGCAGAAAGCAGCCGGCGCGGGCGGTGGAGCTCGCGGCTGCGGGGTTGCGGCTGGCTCGCGGCTTCCGGGAGAGAGAGGCCACGGCCCTCTATACCCTGGGGGAGGCTCACCGGGCGACGGGAGATCTCCAGCAGTCCCGGGAGGAGCTCGAACGCGCTCTGGTTCTCTTCCGGGAACGGGGCGACCAGGTCTGGGAGGCCGAATCGAACCTGGCTCTGGCCCGCCTGGAGATGAAACAGAACGATCCCGCCGCAGCCCTCGGGCACCTGGAGACCGGCATCGGGATCATCGAATCGGTGCGCTCGCGAGTGACCAGCCCGGAGCTCCGGACCTCCCTGCTGGCATTCCGGCAGAGCTATTACGAGCTTCAGATCGATACCCTGATGGCCCTCCAGGACGGTGGCAGAGACGGCGCCGCGGTGAAGGCCCTGCAGGTGAGCGAGCGGGCGCGGGCCCGGGGTCTCCTGGAGATCCTGAACGAGTCCGGAGCCGACATCCGGCGCGGAGCCAGCCCGGAGCTCGTCGAGCGGGAGCGCCGCGTGCGCGACGAGGTGAACGCCCGCGACCAGTACCGCTTCAAGCTTCTGGGCGAGGAAAGACCCGACAAACGGAAGCTGGAGGAGGCTGAGCGGAAGCTCGAAGATCTGCTCGACGAGTACAACCGGGTGCAGGCGGACCTGCGGGCCAGCAGCGCGAGCTACGCCGCCCTGACACAGCCCCAGCCGCTGAGCGTCGCCGAGATCCAGACCCAGGTTCTGGACGGGAAGGCGCTCCTGCTCGAATACGCGCTCGGCGCGAAGCGGAGCTTCCTCTGGGTGGTGACTCCGGAAGCCATCCGGAGCTTCGAGCTCCCCGGCCGGGAGCGGATCGAGAAGACCGCCCGCCATTATTACGAGCTCCTGACCGCCCGCAACGAAGGGCGGCCGGGGGAGAGCCTGCAAGCCCGGAAGCAGCGGATCGACGGCGCCGACGCGGAGGCCGGACGCGTTGGGCGCGACCTCTCCCGGCTGCTCCTGTCTCCCGCCGAGCGGCTCCTCGGAGACCGTCCCCTGCTCATCGTCGCGGACGGAGCCTTGCAGTACATCCCCTTCGCCGCCCTGCCGATCCCGTCGTCGGGCGCGCCGCTGGTGAAGCGCCACGAGGTGGTGAGCCTCCCCTCCGCCTCGGCGCTGGCCGTGCTGCGGCGCGAGGCCCGCGGCCGGTCCCGCGCGCCGAAAACCCTCGCCATCTTCGCGGATCCGGTCTTCCAGGAGACCGATCCACGACTGACCCATCGAGCCGAGAAAACGGAACGGATGAGCCTGGCCCCGGGGCTCACCCGGGGATGGAGCCCGTCGGACGAGCGGCAGGCCGGCGGCGAGCGGCCCGCATTCCGCCGCCTGCTCTCTTCCCGGAGAGAGGCGGAGACGCTCGCGTCTCTCGTCCCCCGGGACCAGCTCTTCCTGGCCATGGGCTTCGACGCCTCCCGCGCGAAGGCCACCAGCCCCGAGCTGGCCCAATATCGCAACGTCCATTTCGCCACCCACGGCGTGCTCGACAGCCACCAGCCAGAGCTGTCCAAGCTGGCCCTCTCGTTCTATGACGAGCAGGGCAGGTCCGTGGACGGGTTCCTGCGGCTCAACGACATCTACAGCCTCCACCTCGACGCCGATCTGGTCGTGCTCTCGGCCTGCCAGACCGCCCTCGGCAAGGAGATCCGGGGGGAGGGGCTGATCGGGCTGACGCGCGGCTTCATGGACGCCGGGGCCACCCGCGTGCTCGCCAGCCTGTGGAGCGTCGAGGACCGCGCGACCGCCGAGCTGATGGGCGGCTTCTATCGCGCCATGCTTCGCGACCAGCTCTCCCCGGCGGCGGCCCTCCGCCGGGCCCAGCTCAAGATGGCCGCCAGCCCGGGCCGCCAATCTCCCTATTTCTGGGCCGGCTTCTCTCTTCAGGGAGAGTGGAAGTGAGCCAGCGTGGCGAGGGCGCTTCCAGGACGGAGAGCCTCCGGGTGACGCCCGAGGCCTTCGAAGCCCTCCTCCGCCAGCTCTCTCCCGACCGCGAACGGGCCGGCGAGCTCTACGAGGCCATCCGCCACAAGCTGGTCCGCCTCTTCGAATGGCGCGGTTGCACCTCGCCAGAGGATCTGGCCGACGTCACGTTCAACCGCGTCGCCCGCCGCCTGGAGGAGGGGGTCGAGCTGCGGGCGCCCGACCCCTACGGCTATTTCTGCGGCGTCGCCCATCTGGTCTACAAGGAGGTCTTGCGGAAAGCCGCGCGGGAGCATAGCGCCCTCGCGAGAGGCGACTGGCCTCCCCCCGCCGCCGAGGAGGACGAGCCCTCCGACGCCCGGCTCGAATGCCTCCGCCGGTGCCTCGCCAAGCTGCCGCCGGACCAGCGCGACCTGGTGCTCCGGTATCACCATGGGAATAGCGATCAGGGGGAGAACAACATCCTCAACCGCCAGCAGCTCGCCCGCGAGGCGGGGATCCCGATGAACGCCCTCCGCATCCGCGTCCACCGGGTCCGCCGCAAGCTCGAAACCTGCGTTCATGCCTGCCTGAGCCGCTGATTTTTCTCCTCGTGAAACGTTTTCACGGGATCGGACACTCGTGTTTGAGATCGATGAGGAGGGCTGAATCCCATGAATTCAAATTCCACGGATGACGAGATGCTGAGGGGCTACCTCCTCGGCGAGCTTACCGAAGAAGAGGCGGACGCCGTGGAGGGGCGCCTGCTCATGGAGGACGAGCTCTTCGAGCTGTCCGAGGCGATCGAGTCCGATCTCCTCGCCGAGTATGCTCAAGGGAGCCTCGCTCCCGCGGAGAGGGAGCTCGTCCGGCAGCGGCTCGCCGCTTCTCCCCAGGGACGGGAGCGCCTGATGCTGGCGCGCTCGCTGAACGTCCTGGCCGCCCGAGAGAAAGCGGCGGTGCTCCCCTTCGTCCCGCGCACCGCGCCGTCCCGGCAGCCGGCGCTGCGCTGGGCCGCTCTGGCGGCGGGGCTGCTCGCCGCGGCCGGCCTGGCCTGGTTTACCCGGGAACAGTCCCACATCGTCCACCAGGAGAACCGCCCCGCTCCCGTGATCGCGGAGACGCCCCGCGCGCATGAGGTGCCGGCGCCGCCTCGGGCCCCAGTCGCGCCGTCCGTGGCTCCGGCGCCACAGCCCGTGAAGGCCGTGTTCCAGCTCGCTTTGACGTCGCTGCGCGGGTCCGAATCCGTGGAGAAGCTCCGGGTCCCGACCCGCGCGGGAACCGTCGAGCTCCAGATCTCGGTCGAAGGGATGGAGGATCTCCAATCCTTCCACCTGACCGTGCGGAACGGGAGGGCGGAAACCGTCAAGGCTTGGACCGCGCTCAAGCCGAAGGACCTCAACGGCGTCCGGGCCCTCGTTGTCGATCTGCCGGCCGAGCTCCTGCCGGCTGGGAAATATGAGATCCAGGCCCAGGGCATCGCTCCCGGCGGCGAGCCCGAGGACCTGTCGCCTCTGGAAGTTGAAGTCGTGAAAGAAGGGAACGGTTGATCACGACCAACGACCCCGTCGCGGGGCTCACTTGGGAGGAATCTTTGCTATGGACATCACGAACTCGACAGACATGGATACGAAATACAAGGTCTCGAGCGGTGGGGGATCCCCCATGGGCGAACATCATCAGCCCAAGGATTTCCCGCTGGACGAGGCCGTGAGCTGGCCCACGCTCCACGCCGGCTCCCGGGTCTCCTATAGCCCCAAGTCCTCGGGCCCCTGGACGATCTACTTCGTCGTTCAGGGCAAGGGGCTCGTCGTGACCACGGAATCCTCCCAGGACCGGCTGACGCTGATGCGGTCCGGCGCCGGCTTCCAAGTACAGGTCAACTGACCGGCACTCCTCCTCACTCTCCTCCTCTACGAAAGGCGGGCTCCTCCGGGCCCGCCTCTTTTTCTTGATCGGGTGAAACAATTCGGGCTCAGGCGACACATAGTAGGAGATGGCTGAAACAAGACGTGTCTCCTCCGCTCGTCCCTCCCCCGCCCGGCACCGGACCGGACCTCGTCCGGCTCAGAAGCCCGCGGCACCCGCCCCGGTACGTCTCGTCGAAACGCCGCCCCCCAGGCCGGCCCTCCGATCATCCCACCGCCCGGCGCCGACGCCGCCTCGCACAGGGACCGAGCGGCTGGTGCTGGCCGTGCTCGTGCTGGGGCTCGCCCTCAACGCCCTCGCGCTGCTCCGCCACGCGGCGCTCTCCCGCGCCGACCTGTTGCTCGGCGCGACCGTGCTCCTCGCCGGAGTGACCCTGCTGATGGTGATGGAGGTGTACAGGCGCCTGTGAGGGCCCTCACTCCCCAACCCCTCTCTCCCGGCCCTCCACCCACCCTCCCGGGGAGAGAGGGGCTCAAAGACAAGTTGAGCTAGCTTTCTCCCTCTTCTCCCCGGAGGGGTGGGTGGAGGGATGGGAGAAGAGGGCCGGGGTGATGAGGGGCCTACCCCCCCGCCCCACCGCCCGCGTGGATGCCCCCCTCCGTCTGACCCCAGGGATCGAGCGCCTCCCTGAGCTCGTCCGGCGGCAGGACGTTTTTCTCGACGCACAGCTCGCGCACCGTCTTGCCCGTCTTCACCGACTCCTTGGCGATCTCGGCCGCGGCGTCGTAGCCGATCTTCGGCACCAGCGAGGTCACCATGGCGAGCGAGCGCTCGACCAGCTCCGCGCAGCGCTCCCGGTTGGCCTGGATCCCCTCGACGCACTTCTCCGCCAGCAGAGCCGAGGAATTCGCCAGGATCTCGATCGACTGCAGCAGGTTGTAGGCGATCACCGGCATCATCACGTTCAGCTCGAAATTGCCGCCCATGCCGCAGATCGTGATCGTGGCGTCGTTTCCCACCACCTGGGCGGCCACCATCAGCACCGCCTCGGGGATCACCGGGTTGACCTTGCCCGGCATGATCGAGCTCCCCGGCTGCAGGCTGGGGAGCGAGATCTCGCCGATGCCGCAGCGCGGGCCCGAGGCCAGCCACCGGATGTCGTTGGCGATCTTGGTGAGCGAGGCGGCGATGGTCTTCAGCGCGCCCGAGGTCTCGACCGCGGCGTCCTTGCCGCCCATGGCCTCGAAACGGTTGGGCGCCGGCACGAACGGGCAGCCGGTCCGTCCGGCAAGCCGCTCGATCACCTTCTCCGCGAAGCCCGGAGGCGCGTTGAGCCCCGTGCCCACGGCCGTGCCGCCCAAGGCCAGCTCGGCGAGCCGGGGCTTCACCGACTCCAGCCGCGCCAGGGCGTTCCTGGCGGCCTGCGCGTAGCCCGAGAATTCCTGGCCGAGCCGCACCGGCACCGCGTCCATGAGATGGGTGCGGCCGATCTTGACCGCGTCGTCGAGCTCCTCGGCCTTGCGGCGCAGGGCCTCGTGAAGCCGCCTCAAGGCCGGCTCCAGGTCCTGGACGATGGCGAGATAGGCCGAGACGTGGATCGCCGTGGGGATCACGTCGTTGCTCGACTGGCCGTTGTTGACGTGGTCGTTCGGATGCACCTTCTTCGCGCCGCGGGCGGCGCCGAGGATCTCGGCCGCGCGGTTGGCCAGCACCTCGTTGACGTTCATGTTGGTCGAGGTGGCCGAGCCGGTCTGGAAGATGTCGAGGGGAAACTGGTCGTCGTGCCTGCCGTCGATCACCTCCTGGGCCGCCTGCCGGATGGCCCCGGCGACCTCGCCGGACACGCTGCCCAGCTCCTCGTTGACCATCGCCGCCTCCCCCTTGATCATCGCCACGGCGGCGATGAACCGCTTGGGGAGCGTCAACCCCGAGATGGGGAAGTTGCGCCGCGCCCGCTCCGTCTGGGCGCCGTAATACGCCTTGGCGGGCACTTCGATCTCGCCGAGGCTGTCTTTTTCGATGCGGGTGTCGCTCATCGGTCCTCCTGTCCCTGGGCCGGACGGCCCGGCCCGGTATCCTATCGGAAAGCAGGGGGACCGGGGGACGGAGGAGAGGGCCCGGGACGCGCTACTTCCACTTCTCCTCGATCTCTCCCGGGAACTTGTTGAAGATCCCTTCCGCCAGACCGTTCAGAGGGGCCAGGAAATTAGGGGCGACCTCGTTGAACCATTCCAGATACCGGACGATCTGGCGCCGGGTCGAGTAGACGTCGAACGAATCGCGGCCGGCGACGTCGATCAGTGCGTCGGCATGCTCCAGAGCCCGCCGTCCCGCGTCCACTGGATCCGGGCGGCCCGCACCTGGCGGCATGACCAGGGAAAGCATCAGGAGCTCGATGAGATTGCCGCGTGCCCAGATCGTGAGCCCTCTGTCTTTCCCGTGAAGGTCATACAGGGAAAGCAGATAGGCCATGGACCACAACGCAGCCAGATTCTTTTCGGGCCGGTTCTGGTCCTCCAGATCCTGTAAGGGGGCAAGATCAGGGCGCAGGGTGATGTTTCTCAGGACCAGGGTCAACGAGAGATACTGCACGACGGCCCAACTGTTGGACCGGTCGAGTTGGAAGGCCTGCCAGTAATGATTCCGTGACCGTTCCAGCAGCAGGTAGGACTCATTGAACCGGGAGTCCTGTGTCGCTCCACTGAAGAGATCATTCCTCTTGCCGACCGAAAACAGAACCTCCGCATGCCGTTTCTCGGTGCTGGCGAGCAGCCCATAGATCTGGGACCGTTGGGCAGGGAGGCAGTCCACCAGCCGCTGCAGCCGCTTCTTCGAGCCGGCGATCTTCTCCAGGACGTTGTCGAGCAGAGCCTTGTTTTCTTCGGCGCTGGCCGGCTGATTCTCCTCCGGCGTTCTCTTCGAGCGAATCCGATCGAAGGCCCTCCGGGTCACTTCGTCAGCATGATTCATCGCCGCGTTGATGCTTCTCATCGCCTGCTCGATCTGGGCGCTGGAAAGCTGCGGCTCGAAATCCGGCGGCAGAGAGACATAGGCGGTCAGGCAGGCCCAGTCGTGCCGTTCCTGGAAATCGGTATACAGCCTCCGGCGGAGGTCGTACAGGAGCCTGCGGGGGTCCGCTCCCCAGAGCAATCCTTCGTAGACGCACTCGACCAGGCGGATCGACCCCTCAAAGGAAAGTGGGAACTGGCCCGCGATGACCATGGGAATCCCCGACTCATGCAGCGCGTGGGCGATGCTGGCGCCGGCGCCGGCCACGGACCCGAGGCTTCCGCTGTTGCAACTGGCGAGGGTCACGACGGCCGGCCGCGCCAGGCCCCGGCTGTCCGGCTTGCGCGCGGCCCGTAGGGCCGTGGCCAGGCGCGGGCCGCTGATGTATTCGACCTGCTCCGGGTCGCGCGAGTCATGCAGGGCGAGGAAAAAGCGGGTGTCGTAGCCCTCCGGCCTCTCGACTCCATGCGCGAGAATGTGGACGTGCGTGAATTCGCCATCCGCGCATGCCTTTTCGATCGACTCGATGGAAGCCGCGGGGAGAAAGTACAGGTGATCCTCCACGCGCCGGCGGCGCTCCTCGGGTTTGCTGTCGTCGTAGTACTTGACCCAGGGGCCCACCAGCCGCCGCAGCGCCAGCAGATGGGATTCCAGCGGAATCGTTCCGATTTCGGGCGGGGAGGCCGCGGCGAAAAGGATGCGGGGCGCCTTGGGCCATTGCCAGAATTCGTCGGCCACCCGGCGGGTCTCTCTCGTCAGACAGACCGGCATCTGTGGCTGGAGCAGCAGGTACTGGCCGGCCCCCGGAAGACCGTTGGAGGAGAGAGCCAGCTCGAACGGCAGCAGGGCCAGCTCGGAGGCCGAGATGATCAGCCGCAAGTGGGTCAGCGGCTCGTCCGCGCCGTCGCTCTTGTTCGCTTCGGCCGTCAGCCCTGGAATCGCGGACAGGATCTCGCCCATGACCCGGGCCGTGTCCTGCAACTGAAAGATCCTGGCCTCATCGCCGATCTGGTACCCCAGGGCGCGCAGGCGGTGCAGAAACTGGTTGTGCTCGAAGGGAACATGCAAGGTCACCGCGCCATGGTTCTCGCACAACGCCAGATACGGCGTCAGCGGAGAGAGGAGCTGGTTGTGGGCGGGGCCATGGCGGAGCAGCTCCAGAGTGATCGTACGCATGTCTCGGCTTCCTCGTCACTCGCGAATGAATTGGCTCGCGGGGACCTCTTTGAGGGTGAGAGACCCCGCCTCCATCTCGACGTGCCGGAGCTCGCCCCGGGTCTTCCCGCTGTCGATCCGGAAGGAGGCGACGGTCAGCCGCCGCAGGATCAGCCCCGGGAGCGAGTCGAGAGCGTCCATGGTCCCCTTTTTGAAGGCTTCAAAGACCTCTTTGAACGTCTCCTCGCTCTCCAGCACGCGCCCCTCCAGCCGGATCAGGCGGACCCAGGTCCCGGTGTTGAAATAAAACCCCTGCCCCTTCTTCCGCCTCAAAGCCCGCTCGAGGTGAGTGTGGCCGGCGACCAGAAAATGGATCTCCGCTCCCATCTGCTGATCGAGGCTCTTGTAGGTGTCGTCCTCGGTCTGGGGCTCGAAGCTGCGATCCTCGCGCAGCTCCTCTAGCGCCTCTCGCAAGACCTCGGAGGTGCTCTGTCCCTGGAAAAGCTTCTTCAGGGCCGTGAATCCTCCGAGGTACGTGCCTTGCGTGTCGCCGGCGACCAGCGATATGGGCTCCACATCGCGGCGCATCCTCTCCTCGGCCTCTCGCAGCAGGATCTCCGCATGATCGCGGCTGTCGCTCGCGAACACCGCGGCGCTCACCGAGCGCGCCGGCAGCCCTCCGGCGGCTCCCGCCGCCTCAGCTCCCAGCAATCCCGCGGAGCGCTTGATCTTGTCCCAGACCAGGCGCCGCGCCGTGCCGGCGACGGCGAGCAGCCTGTCGCGCTGGTCGGGGGCCAGCGCCATCAGCGTCGGCACCACGCCCTGGGCTTCGGGCTTGAGCAGGTCGATGAAGGGAAACTGGTGCTTGAGGCCATTCATCACGTCGATGACCATCTGCGTGCCGGCATTGGGAATCCAGCTCTCCACCGGGCATCCGTGCACGATGTCGCGCCCGATCCTCCGGATCGTCTCGTGATCGGTGACGTTCCAGTCGTCCACCTCGTTGCCGTGGACGCAGAGGATGGTCGCGTTGCCGACCTTGCAGAGGAAGCCCGCGCCGTCGAAGGAGAGAACGACGCGCCCGCGGGCGGCCTCGCCGGCGCCGGCAAGGACGTCGAGCAGGCAGGAGCGCACCCACGGGAGCGCCAGCTCCACGTCGTGATTGCCCAGATTGATGATCAGCCAGCGGTTCTTCTTTTGCGTGAAGCGCTTCAAGGCCTGCCAGACCGGCTCGAAAGACCGGTCCCTGGCGATGCGATTCAGCTTCGTGACCGCGTTCCCGGGGTCGAAGTACTGGGCAGGCCGCTCGGCCAGGAAGTCCACCAGATCGCCGTTGATCAGCAGCGCGATCTTCCTGTCCGGAGATTCAGTCGCCAGCCGGTCGATCAGCCACTGGGCTTCGGCACCCGCGTTGAAAATCTGAAAACCTTCCTCCCCACCCAGATGCAGGTCGGAAATGACGTGCAGCTCGTCAAAGGTTGGAAGGCCTTCCGGCGGAATGAGTACCTGTGCGCTCACATGATCTCCACGGGTGAATCCCGAATTCTATCAGCTAAAGGTGCGGCGAGTCGAGCCCCGCCCCGTGGGGGCACGGGGCTACCCGGCCGGGTATTCCCTCCCACCCCTCCTGGTATCACGCTGAGACAGAGCCGCCGGGAAAGGCGGCGGAGGTGAGTCATGAACGAGAAGATCCTGGTGGTCCACTACTCCCGGACCGGCCATACGCGGCGGGTCGCCCAGGAGATCGCCGCGACCCTGCGCGCCAATATTGAAGAGATCGTCGATCCCGAAAACCGGCTGGGGCTGCTGGGCTATCTCCGGTCCGGCCGGCAGGCCTTCTTCGGCCAGGAGGCCGACATCCGTGAGCCGTTGAAAGATCCGGCGGGCTATGACCTCGTGATCGTCGGCACCCCGGTCTGGAACTGGTCCCTCTCGGCTCCTGTGCGGGCGTACCTTGCCCGCCGCCAGCAGCGATGCGCGCGGACGGCGGTCGCGTCCTTCCTGACCGAAGGCGGCTCGGGGGAGCAGCGGGTGTTCCGTCAGATGGAGGAGCTTACCGGTAAAGCGCCGCTGGACGTGATGACGGTCCGCGAGGCGGATCTGGAGAGCGGCCGGTACCACGACAAGATCCGGGACTTTGCCCAATCGCTCATGGACCGGCTCGGCAAGATTCACGCCGCGGCCTGACGTGACGGGCTTCAAAGCCGTGCCAGGTCCTTGCGATCATGCTCCGCTCTCCTCGCGCGTCAAAAGATAGGACGGATGCTCGATGCCGGTCGGCGGATAGAGCTCGTCGTGGGTATAGCGAAAACCGAGCTTCGCCAGGAGCCGCCGTGACGGATCGTTCTCCGGATGATGCCCCGCGAAGAGAGCGCGCGCGCCGAGGACGCCGAACGCATGATCGATCACCGCCCGCGCGGCCTCTCCGGCATATCCGTGCCCCCAACAGGCCAACCGCAGATGGAAACCCAACGCGTAGACGGATGCGTCCAGGTTGTAGGGCCGGAGCCCGCAACAGCCGATGTGCCTCCCGGTCGTCCGCAGAAAGACGGGCCAGTATTGGACGCCGTGCGCCTCCTGCGTTGCGATCTCCCGTTCGAGCCGCTCGCGGACCTGACGCTCGGAGAAGGGCCCACCGATCCGGCCGGTGACCTCGGGATCGCCCCAGAGCGCCCACGCCGGGGCGAAGTCATCAGGGCTCCAGAGGCGGAGCCCGAGCCGCTCGGTGTGCAGGAAATACGGCGAGATCACTTCAACCCTTCGACCAGATAAAGCGTGGAGAGCATACGGCCATAAGAGTAGACGTAGGAGCTGCCGTCCGGGGTCAACAGCAGGTTGGTCGTGGTGTAGATACCCGCGGGATCGGCAAAAGAGATCTCCCTCAGGAGCTTCCTGTCACCCTTGGCGAGATCGAGCCGAAAGACCTGGATCGAGGTGTTGAGGCGGCGCCAGAGGAAGGCTGCCTGGCCGTCGCCGCTCCAGCGCACCAACTTGTCTTCCGGAGAAAAGCCCGGCACGAGGCGAGGCGTCCCACCCCCTACAGGGTAGATCCATAACCGGCCATCCAGATCCAAACCCATCACCTGTCGACCGTCCGGGGAGATCGGGGATGTGAAGAGATCGCCAACGACGCCATAGGGAGTGAGAGGATGCAGCTTTCCTCCCTCCAGATCCAGCTCATAGAAACGCGGGAGCCTTCCATGCTCCTCGCCCGAGACCAGGAGACGCCGGCCATCGGGGAACCAATTGCGGACTACGCTGTTTTCCAGAGGAACTTTGGGGAGAGGCCGCGGCACCCCTGGTCCAACGGGAAGGAGGACTCTCTGGTCCGTATGCAGGTCGCGAGTCTCAGCCCATTTTCCGTCCGGCGAGAGGAACCCCGCCGTCCCCTCGCCCAAGTGGACCGCCGGAGAGCCGTCCGTACCACGCAAATAGACACCATCCCCCTGGCCATAATTTCCCCCCTCGTCGAACAAGATCCTTCTGCCATCATTCGACAGATCCTTGGCGACGGCAAAGTCGAACCAGGAAAGACCGCGTTCCCTCGTCTCGCCCGGCGTCAGACCCGCGATCTCATGCCCCAAGGTATTCAGAGCCAGGAGGGCGCGGCCTCCCGCAGCCACATCGAGGAGGCTGACGGTGCCCGCGAGGTGGAGAAGGGTCCGCCTCTCGCCGGTCATCCTGACGGCGCCTAGCGACGATCCATTCGCATCGAAAGTGGCGAACCAAACCTCCTCGCCCGAGGGAAGCCAGGCCAATCCTAGAGGCCAGCCCTGGAGGGGCATCGTGAGCTTCCGGCGGCCTTCGCGATCAAGGACGAACAGCTCCGACCGCCCAGGAATTGCATTAATGACGGCGACGAGATCCCCCCGCGGGGAGACCCGCGGCGCGTGCAACCGCCTCGACTCGAGGATGACCTTGCCGATCGGATACTCGAGCCGCTCGCCGACGGTGGTGTTGCGTACCAGCGCCAGACGGGTGCCGTCGGGAGCCCAGTCCGCTTCGTGGACATCCCCCAGAATCTCGCGGGGCGAACCGCCGGCAAGTGGCGCTTGAGCCAGGGTTCCGGTGCTGGCGTAGGTGTTGCCCAGGTATCGGCGCCCCAGGGAGAGCGCCATCTCGCCGTTACGAGAGATCGCCAGCACGTCAGCATCGGGAAGGGGCAAAGCGGTTGATTCCGCGCTGTCCGCGCGCGCCATGAAAAGGCGGATCGGCGCTCCGTCCCAGGCGGCGCCGTAGACGATCGTGGTCCCGTCGGGAGCGAAGCGGGCGGAATGGATCGATCCGCGCCGGAATGTGAGCTGCTTAAAAGTAGGAAGAGGGACCGCGGCGGAATGCCAGAGCCATCTCCCGAGAAGCGCACCTACTCCGATCAGCAGCGAGGCCGCGAGGGCGGGAACCCAGAGCCGACGACGCCCAGGACCTCGCGAGACCGGCTGCCGTCCGCCCGTGCTCGAACGCTCCGCCAGCTCCGTCTCGAGCTGGAACGCGAGGTCGGACGCCGAATGGAAACGCGCTTCCGGGCTCTTCTCCAGACAGTGGCGCACTATGCGGTCGAGGGCCGCGGGCACGGCCGCGGGCAGGTCCGGCGGCTCCTCCCGCAGCACCGCGGTCATGGTCTCCAGCGGCGTGTCGCGCCGGAACGCCGGCCGTCCCGCCAGCATTTCGTACAGGATGGCTCCGAACGCGAAAAGATCCGACCGGAAATCGGCGCTCTGGCCGCGCACCTGCTCGGGAGACATGTAAGCCACAGTCCCCAGGACCATCCCCGGCTCGGTCAGCCCGTCCGTCCCAGGGAGATCCTGGGTGGTTGCCGCGTCCGGCTCGACGGCCGGGGCCGACCGGGCGAGGCCGAAGTCCAGGATCTTGAGATGGCCGTCGCGGGTCAGGAAGAGGTTCTCGGGCTTGAGGTCCCGGTGGACGATCCCGCGGGCATGGGCGGCGGCGAGGCCGCGGGCGATCTGCAGCGCGATCTCCAGGGCCTTGCGCTGGGACAGGGCGCCAGCCGCGAGGCGCGAGCGCAGGGTCTCCCCTTCCAACAACTCCAGGACGGCGAACGCGGTGTCGCCGCTACGGCCGACGTCGAACAGGGCCAGGAGGTTCGGGTGCGACAGCGCGGCCAGGGCCCGCGCCTCCCGCTCGAAACGCGCCAGAGCCTGGGGATCGCCCGCCAGACGCTCGGGCAGCACCTTGACCGCCACCTGCCGCTTCAGCCGCAGATCCCGCGCCCGGTAGACCTCACCCATCCCTCCGGCGCCGAGCGGCGCGAGGATCTCGTAGGAGCCCAGGATGGTTCCAGCCGTCAGCGGCACGCTCCCTCCGAGCAGCCCTTGTCGAGCGACTTCCCGGAGATCTTAGCATCCCGTGAGCCCCTACCAGATGTCCGGGGCCTCCCTGCCGTCACCTCGGATGAGAAAATACAGCCCTGCGATAGAAAACAGCGCACCGAAGAGGACCGCGCCGGCCTGCCCGGATGCACCTTGCACGACGTTGCCCGTCAGCCAGTTGAAGAGAAGAAAGCCACCCCAGAGGATTCCAAGCAAGCCGAGAAGCCGGTTTTTCATCGCTGCACCTCCATGATCTGAAGGGGGTCAGGCTCGACCCATCTACAGATGACGGACGGGCTAGAATTGTTTCGCAGCCTCAGAGCCACCGGACAAGGAGCCTCGGATAGATATATTGATATGACTACGGCGATGGTAGCAGTGCATGATCACCCGTGTCCGCAAACGCGGTGGCTTTGCGTTCAGAGGGATAGAACCGAAAGGAGGATAAGATGAGATTTCACACGAACACGGCGGTGATAGTGGCCGCCAATTCCGCTGAACCTTCGGAACGAGCGGCAATCCTGAGCCTCAATACAGAACCCATTGTAGAGGCACGGATCGGACTTGTGCTGAAGAGGCTCATCCAGCTATGGATAGCAGCGAAAAGTCCCATAGATCCGGCAAATCCGACTCTTCGTCCGATCCTCATTCTTGAGTCCGTGCGGTTGGCCGAGGCGATCAACCAGCTCGAACCGCTTCTTCCTGAGGCCAAGGCGGAGATCCTTCTTCTTCCTTCACTGACCCAAGCGACTCTCGAGGCGGGAACCATGACGATCAACAACCTCGATCTCCAAAGAATGGAGCATGCTGTGGATCTTCTCAAAGCGAGACAGAACCCGATGCAAGGAATCCGGGAAGCACAAGAGCTGGTCAACGGGCTGGCCTTCGATTGCGCCGGCCCCCTGGGGGCGGTCTATGGAGTCACCGTCCCGTAGGAGAGAGGGAGGAGCTACCTGCCATACCCGCGAGACGCCTGGCCTCCGCGAGATCAGGCAATCCGGAATCCGCCTTGGCCCAGCGCGCGAGGAATTGCCGGGCCGAGGCGGCGGCCTCCTGTGGCTGCCCCATCGCCTCCTGAACGTGGGCCAGCACCAAGAGTGCACGAACGCGGTCGAGCTCCAAGTCGAGGCGAGGGTCGGCAGGATCGCGATCGGTCGCCACCTTGCGGGCCGCAGCCAGAGCTTCGGGGAGCTTCCCCGCCGCCAGATAGGCTCGGGCGAGCCCCAGCCGATAGAGGGAGCATTCGTCCCCTTTGGACAGCACAGCGCGCGAAAGCTCGTCGATGGCTGGGCCTGGCTGGCGGGCAGCCAAGGATCGCAGCCCTAGAAGAAAAGCCGCCGCTTTCTCCTCACCCTGGTCGGGATCGCCGGAAGGCGCCGTAGCGCGAAGTTGGCGAACCGTCTCCGCAAGTGCGTCCCATTTCTCTTGGCGCAGCTCCAGCAGGCCCAGGGCGAAGAGCGAGCAGAGCCGGCGTTTGCGATTTTCGCCGGAGCGCTTCAGGGCAGCTTCCAGAAGACGGCGGGCCTCGGCGAAGTCGCCGAGCTCCAGGCGCGACAGGCCTCGAGCTCTGAGTGCATCGGGCTCCCGGACCTTCTCCGCGACGATCTCCGGATCAAGAGCGACTAGAGCTTTCTCCGCCACGCGGAAGCGACCTTGAGAACGGTAGAGCGACGCCAGATCAAAAGCCGCGCTGATGCGGTGCCGGGGGAGCGCGCGATGGTCCGCGGCAAGCGCCCGCAGCCGCTGCTCGGCCTGATCCGGACGGCTCCGGAGGACGTCTATCTCCGCCAGCGCCAGAGTTGCGAAATGGTAGCTTGGATCGCGGCGCAACGTCTCGGAGAGCTCATTCACGGCCAGGTCGAGCTCTCCCAGCGATTCATATACTTTGCCCAGGGTGTAGCGAGGGAAGACGTCTGCCGGGTCCAGCTCCAGCGCCTTACGGAGATCCGCCGCAGCGCGGTCGAAACGGCGCAGCTTCCATTCGCTCTCGCCCGCCGTGGCCCAGACGAGAGGATTGTCTGGATCAAGGCGTTTCAAATCTTCCAGAGCCGACAGCTCATCCTCGTAGCGGTCCTGACTCTGAAAAGCCTCGGCGAGGAGATACCGGGCCTCTTTTTCATAGGGATACCTCCCGATGAGATCCCGGTACGCGGTGACGGCCTCATCGGTGCGCCTGGAGATCAGAGCCTCGGCAGCCCGCACATAGCGGGCCTCGCGGTCCGGCAGCCGGTCCGCATCGGAAACCGCCTTCCGGATATTGGTGAGGGCCTCGTCCGTGCGGCTTGTCCCGCGCTGGATGAGAGCCAGACGATACCGAGCCATCGTGAAGTCAGGCGCCTTGTCGAGAGCCGCCCGAAAGCTGGGCTCCGCCTTGGCGTAATCAAATTTGAGAAAGGCCGACAGACCTTGTACGTAATCGCCGTAGGCCTCGGGGTTGTGGGCCAGGAAATCCGCCGCCAACCCACCGACCTCTTCGGTGGGAGGGACGCCGAGGCCCTTACGGGTGGCGCGGGCGATGTCTTCGGCGGTGAGCAGGAGCCGGTCCCGGGTCAGACCGCCGGTGCGGTAGGCCGCCAACTCCCGTCCCCCCTTCGTCTCCTGCAGTCTCGCCGCGACGCGCAGGCCGCCTTGCGCGGGGAGGATCTCGCCGGTCAGGAGAACGCTGATGCCGTCGCCGGCGGCCCGCCTGGCGCGCTCCGTTGGATTTTCAATCCCCACCAGATCAGCGGTGCGTTGCTCAGAAGCCACCTGCAGGTGCCGCGACGAGGAGAGGGAATCCATGATCAGCCGAGCGATCGCTCCGCCATACCAGTCCAGGCGGCGGTCTTCTGTGCGATTGGTAAACACCACGACGCCGACCATCGGCACGGCCTCTTTGCTCGCGACCGTCCCCGAGGGCGCCGCTGGCTTCCCACTCCTCCGGACGACCCACCAGCCGGCGGCGACTACGAGACAGATCCCGAGCAGACCCGCGGCCCACAGCACCCTCCGGCGCGAGATGACAGGCTGCGGTGGAGCCTTTCCCGTCTCGAGCTCCCCCAGGAGCTCCCCCGCGCTCTGCTGGCGCCGGCCGGGCTCCTTGGCCAGGGCCTTCGCCACCGTGCGGGCCAGATCCGGCGGCACCTCGGGACGGATGCGGTCGAGCCGCTCGGGCTCGCGGCTCTGGATCGCGGAGAGGACCGCGGGCTCGTCATCCCCCGCGAACGGCCGCCGGCCGGCGAGCATCTCGTACAGCAGCACGCCCAGAGACCAGAGATCGGTCCGGCCGTCCACCGGCTCGCCGCGCGCCTGCTCGGGTGACATGTAGGCGGGTGTCCCCGGAGAGCTGCCGGTGCGGGTCAGGGTCGTGTCGCCGCTCATCTTGGCGATGCCGAAGTCGAGGACCTTGACCTCCCCGCGGCGGGTCAGCATCACGTTGGCCGGCTTGATGTCGCGGTGCACGATGCCGGCCTCGTGGGCCCGCGCCAGGGCCCGCGCCACCTGGATGGCGATCCGCCGGGCCTCGTCCACCGGCAGCGGCCCGCGCGCCAGCCGCTCCTTGAGGGTCTCGCCCTCGTAATAGGTCATCACGATGTAGAGCCGGCCGTCGTGCTCGCCGACGTCGTGGACGGTGCAGATGTGCGGATCGTCGAGGGCCGAGGCGGCGCGCGCCTCGCGCAGGAAGCGGTCCTTGGCGGCGCGGTCCCGGCTGTGCTCGGGCGGCAGCAGCTTGATCGCCACCCGGCGCCGCAGCCGGGTGTCCTCGGCCTCATAGACCACGCCCATGCCGCCGGAGCCGATCTCACGGACCAGCCGATAGGGCCCGAGCTCGCCGGCCACGGGATGCGCCGCTTCACCGGACGTCTCCGCGAGGAGCTCGGCCGCGACCTCCGCAGCCGGCGTGGACAGGAAGCTCCCCGCTCGTTCGTCCGCGATCCGCAGGGCTTCCATCTGGGCGCGGAGCTCCGGATCTCCGGCGCACGCCTGATCGAGAAAGGCGCGGCGCTCCTCCGCCGGACGGTCGAACATCTCGTCGAGAAGAGCCTCGATCCGCTGCCAGCGCTCGGGATCGGCCGGCAGGTCAGGCTTCATTCCGCCGTCCGTTCGCTCAGGACATGGAAAAGAAAGGCGCGGGCCTTGAGCCAGTCGCGCCTCACGGTCCGCTCGGAGGTCCCCAGGGTCTCCGCGGTCTCCTCCTCGGTGAGCCCGGCGAAGAACCGCAGCTCCACCAGCCGGCTCAGCCGCTCGTTCCGCACGGCCAGGGAGGTGAGGGCCTCATCCAAGGCGAGGATCTCGACGGCGTGGGAGTCCCCGTCCGGCCCGCTCCAGCCCGGCCGCGACTCCTCGAGAGAGATCCGCAGCCCCTCGCCGCCGCGCTTCTTGGCCGCGCGCCGGCGGGCGGCGTCCACCAGGATGTGGCGCATGGCGACCCCGGCCACGGAGAGGAAGTGGGTGCGGTCCTGCCAGGAGACGCCGGCCTGGTCGACCAGCCTGAGATAGGCCTCGTGCACAAGGGCGGTGGTATCGAGCGTCTGCCCCGGACGCCAGCGCCGGAGCTGCCGGCGGGCCACGGCGCGCAGCTCGTCATAGACCAGGACCATGAGCCGGTCCATGGCGCCGCCGTCCCCTTGGCGGGCGGCGGTCAGGAGCTGTGTCACCTCTCCCGGAGCTGTCGAGCCCTGCGTGCTCTGCAACACCTGCGCCCCACTTTCTTGAAAGCTCTGAGTTCCAACAGGTTACCTCGCGCCCGGCGCGATTTCAACCCGTCGCGCGAAAGCGGGTGTCCGCTTTTCCATCCGCCCTGCGTTCATCCGGGTAAATGAACCGGCGGGATTGAAAGGAGGACGAGATGAGATTCACGGCTTCGGTTTTCCTCGGTTTGGCGTTGCTTCTAGGGGGCAGTGGGGGGTGGGGGCAGGCCGGAGGGCAGACATCACCCCCATCGGGAACCGATTCTTCCTCGAAGATGACAAAGGAGGAGAAGGAGGCGTGGGATTATTTCTATCTTGAAGAGGTGCTTCAGCGCAGTTGTGACGACCCGACGCTGAGGTCTGCCATCGCGCTGCCGCAGCCCAAATTGACTCTGGAAACCTCCGCCGAAGGAGCAACGATGGTCAAGGCGCACGTAGGGGTGGAGGTGCAAAAGAAGCTTGTCTTTGATCTTGTGGTAACGAGCCCAATCAGCTCGTCCGGGGAGACAACCCTGGCAGACCTGAACGGACTGTCCACTGGTAGCACCGCAAAGTTAGGTTTCTCCTGGTTCCATGTGCCGCTGGATTCCACATACTACAAAGACGCACTCGAAAAAGCCGATACGACTGCCAACTCCGGCCCTAACGCTGCCGACAAGAAATGGCGCATTGAAGATTACAACAAGCCCATCATCTCAAGACCCTCAGCCGTTGCCATGTTCGGGCAGGACAAATACAACGATGTTGTAGATAGCCTGCAAAATCATATGAACGCCACAGT
>QHVW01000610.1 GCA_003223675.1 Acidobacteriota bacterium | reverse complement strand
GGAAGCCGCCGCCGATTCCTTCAAGGCCGGGGGGCACGACTATTCGCGTGGCACCTGGCTGGTGCGGGGGATCGCCAAGGACGTCCTCGACCGCGCCGCCGCGGACGCCGGAGTCACGGCGGAGGCGGTGGCCGACCTGCCGAAGATCGCGACGCGGCCCGTCGCCAAGCCGCGCATCGCGCTCCTGCACTCCTGGCTCAACGCCCAGACCGAGGGGTGGTGGCGCCAGCGGCTCGACCTGCTGAAGATCCCCTACGACTACATCAGCACCCAGAAGGTCGCGGCCGACGCAAACCTCGCGTCCCGCTACGACGTCATCCTCTTCCCGCCCGTGGGCTTCGGAGATCCGCAGCGCATCGTCACCGGCATGCCGACGTCGTGGGGCGAGCCCATGCCCTGGAAGACGACGCCGGAGACCCCGAACCTCGGCAAGATCGACTCCACCGACGACCAGCGGCCGGGCTTGGGGCTCGCCGGGCTCGACCATCTGCGCCAGTTCGTGGAGCAGGGAGGCCTGCTGGTCGCCGTCGAGGACACGGCGCAACTCATGATCCAAGCGGGCCTGGCGCCCGGCGTGCGCATCGCCAGCCCCAAGGGGCTGAAGGTGGTCGGCTCCGTGCTCGACGCCCGCTTCCCCGACGCCACCTCGCCGATCGCCGACGGCCTGGGGGACCGCCTGTCGGTCTACAGCGCCGACGGCATGAGCTTCGAGATCAGCAATTCAGCGGCCGGAGGCTGGCAGCAGGAAGAGGAAGACCGCCCGACCGGCCGCGGCGGCCCCAAGGACACGGACGAGCCGCAGGGCCGTCCCGCTCAGCCGCCGCCCCCCACGCCGGCCAAGGTCGAGCGCTGGGAGGCCCGTCCGCTCCGCACCGAAGAGCTGCGCAACAACCCCGCCGTGATCCCCGAGGCGCTCCGTCCGAGGACCCTGCTGCGCTTCGGCGACGCCGACGACCTCCTGGTCTCCGGCCTGCTGGAGCACGGAGAGCAGCTCGCCCGCCGCGCCGCCGTGGTCGAGGTCCCGGTGGGGAAGGGGCACCTGCTCCTCTTCGCCATCAATCCCATCTGGCGTGGCTCGACGATCGGCAGCCATCCGCTGGTGTGGAACGCGATGTTGGAGTACGGGGCGTTGGGGGCGGGGGCGCACTAGAGTCGATGCCAGTCCAGGGATCGCACTGGCAGCCGGTGCTTGATGGAATGTTCGAGGAGCTGCGCTCCGGTTCGCCTCGCGCGGAGGTGTACTGGGCGCAGCAACTTGCGTTCGGCCCTGTGTTCTTTTATGCCATCGTGCTCGCAGTCCGCGAAGACATCTTCTCAGCGGACGATCGGGACCACCTTCGGCGGATCGTCCCTCTGGCGCTCTCGCTACTCGGCGCCCTACCCGAGGGAAACGGCGGGGACCCAACCAGTCTGCTCCTGCTCGCACGCCGGCAGGCATCGGCGCTGGCTGTAGGCCGTCGCCAACAACTTGCCAGGCTCGCCTCGCGTCTCGGTTTGGAGATCTCGAGCCTGCCTTACGAACCCGTCCCAGGACGGTTGCAGAGGCCTTATGAGTTGATCGGCTGGCGTCCTCCCCAATGACACGGAAGCTTCACACTCCTACCGGCCAGGCGGCTGCGGCGTTCAAGTCTGAATCCAGGGTGACCAGCTCCACTCCAAGCTTCCTGGACAGCCAGAGGTAGGAAGCATCGTAGACCGTCAGGTTCTCCCGATCCGCCAAGAGGAGTGCCTCGGGAACTGATACTTCGACTTCTTCAATTTCCATGCGGCCCAAGAAGGAATAGCCTTCCAGGAGAGCCGCCCGCTTTTCTGGATGCCGTCGGAGCTTCTTCCAGCAGATGTTGGCGATCTCGTAGGAGAACAAGGTCGGCGTCACCAAGGCTGAATCGCCGAGCTGTTCTGCGACTTTCGGTCCTTCGGGCTCTCCAAAGAGCACCGCGGCGAGCGCAGAGGCGTCGACGACGATCTTAGTGGGCATCCCGGTCCTGACGGATGAACGCGGCGGACTCGGCCGGAGTCTTGAGCTTCAACGACCGGACCTTCTCCAGGACCTGCCCAGGGGTGAGCTGTTCTTCCTCTGCGACGGCCTTCTCCAGGATCCGCAGGAGCTCCCCCTGCAGAGACCGACGGGACTTCCTGGCCCGCTCTTCGAGGCGCGCGGCAACCTCTTCGGGGACATTTTCAACTCTCAGGGTCACAGCCATCGGTGCCTCCGGTAAAAGTCTACTCTAACTTACGTCAGATCCTCGCTGCCCACGTAAAGCTGTCGGTCCGGGCCGCCGGATATGGCTTTTCGGGCCGCCACCCGTCGGTGTGGATCTCCCGCTCGGACCTCGCGGCGTTCCTGCGTGAGCTTCGAGAGCTCGACCGCACGCGCAGAGGCGAGGCGCGGCTGGAGTCGATGAGCATCCAGGACAGAGGTCCGTCAATCCAGGACAGAATCTCGTCCATCTAGGACGGAAGCCCGTCCGTTCAGGACAGAAGTCAGTCGCTTCAGGACGGAAGTCCTTCCATTCAGGACGGAAGCTCGGCTATCCAGGACAGAAGTCCGTTCATCCAGGACAGAATCCAGGCGAGCCAGGACCGCTCGTGAGGCTTCTGGAGCGGAATGCACAGCATCGGACCCGATCTGATCGCGTCGGGGCGGCGCCGTCTCAGATCCGGAAGTGGATCCGGAGGATTCCGTTCCAGATCCGTCAGATATGGCGAGCGTGGGCTACTCACCGCCGCGGACGCTCGGCTCCTCGGTGCCATCGGAGTAGAGGCCGACCAGGCGGACGACGGCCCCGCCGGCGTCGCGCTCGAAGCGGAGGCGGAAGTTGTCGAGATCACCCACGAGAAAGCGATCTTGCCCCACCGGCACGAGCTGCAGCCTGCGCCCTTTGCCCCGTTGATACCAGAGGGCTCCGTTTTCCACGCTGATCGTGCGCGGACCATAGGTGCCGGCGATGGCCTGGAGCTCGGCGGGGGAGAGGCTGGCGGGCGGCTTGCCGCGGTCTTCCACCAGGCCGCGGGCGAATTCGATCTCCGCCTTCTGCCGTGGATCGGTGGCTTTCTCCGCCACGGCGGTGAGGGCGCGGGAGTGCGCCGCCGCGAGAGCGTCCGCGGCCTGAATCTTCACGTCCGGCTCGACGCCGGTCCCTTCCCAGTTGGTGCCGCTGATCGGGTTGATCGCGCGGCCGAACGGGAGGCTCACGGCCACGGGATAGCCTTTGACC
>QHVW01000609.1 GCA_003223675.1 Acidobacteriota bacterium | reverse complement strand
GCGCACGGCGTCCGACACCGGATAGACGTAGAGCCCGTTGGCGGCGGCCGACGCCGGCACCGGCTCGCGCACCGGCTTCAGGTCGTCGAAGATCCACATCGAGCGGCCGTGGGTGCCGAGCGCGAGCTTGTCGTCCTTGACCACCAGGTCGTGCACCGCCACCGTGGGCAGGTTGAGCTTCAGGCCGTGCCAGGTGGCGCCGTCGTCGCGCGAGAAGGCCACGCCCCGCTCGGTGCCGAGGTAGAGCAGCCCCTTCTTCGTGGGGTCCTCCTTCACCGAATGGAGGTAGACGTCGCGCGGGAGGCCGCCGTCGAGCCGCTTCCAGGTGCGGCCGAGGTCGGTCGTCTTCCAGAGGTACGGCCGGAAATCGTCGAGCCGGTGGGCGTCGATCACCAGATAGGCGGTGCGGGCGTCGAAATGGGACGGCTCGATCATGCCGGTCGTCCCCCACTTGGGGATCTCGGGGATGTCCGCCGTGACGTCGCGCCACTTCTTGCCGCCGTCCTCGGTGACGTGGATCAGGCCGTCGTCGCTGCCGGCCCAGATCAGGTCCTTCTGCACCGGCGACTCGGCGATGACGAACACCGTGTCGTAGGTCTCGACGCCGGTGTTGTCGCCGGTGATCGGGCCGCCCGCCCACTTCTGCTTCGACTTGTCGTCGCGGGTGAGGTCCGGGCTGATCACCGACCAGCTCTGGCCGCCGTCCGCGGTGCGGAACACCACGTTGGCGCCGTAATAGACCACCTTGGGATCGTGCGGCGAGACGGCGATCGGCGCCGTCCACTGGAAGCGGTAGCGCATGTCCTCGCCGCCGTGCCCGGAGGGGTTCTCCGGCCAGGGGCTGACGTTGCGCTCGCTGCCGGTGCGGTCGTCGTAGCGCGAGAGATAGCCGAGGTACTCGCCGGCGTAGACGATGTTGGGGTCCGACGGGTCGGAGACCACCCAGCCGGCCTCGCCGCCGCCCACGCCGTGGAAGTCGGTGTTGCGGATCCCCGTGTGGTCGAGCGTCTCGCTCGGCCCCTGGGTGGTGCCGATGTCCTGCAGGGCGCAGGCGATGTGGAAGGGGACCCGGTTGTCCGCGGAGACGTGATAGCACTGGCCGATCGGCAGCGGCGGCGCGATCCAGGTGCCGCCGCCGTCCGTCGTGAGATAGACCCCGCCGTCGTCGGCGCCGATGATCCGCTTCGGGTTCCTGGGATCGATCCAGATGTCGTGATGGTCGC
>QHVW01000608.1 GCA_003223675.1 Acidobacteriota bacterium | reverse complement strand
AACAGCACGTCGAGCCCGTGGGCGGCGACGCCGGCCAGCGTCGGGCTGATGAGGGCCCCGGCGAGGACCCCGATCTGGGCGAGCCGCTGCTTGCTCATCTGCGTCACGCTGTGACGCGCGGTGACGTGGCCGATCTCGTGGCCGAGCACCGCCGCGAGCTGGGCCTCCGAGGTTAGATGGGTCATCAGCCCACGGGTGACGTAGACGTGCCCTCCCGGCAGCGCGAAGGCGTTCACCACCGGATCGTCCACCACCCGGAAGGTCCAGGCGAGATCGGGGCGCTCCGACCCCGCGGCCAGCTTCTGCCCAATCCGGTCGACGTACTCCTGGAGCCTCGGGTCCGGATAGACGCCGAGCAGGCGCTGGATCTGCTGGTCGTAGTCGCGCCCCAACTGGATCTCCTGCTGCTCGGAGATCAGGGCGAGCTGCGGCTTGCCGGTCGCGGGGTTGGTCGAGCACCCCCAGACGGCGAGCAGAGCCACCGCCAGTCCTGCCGCCACCCCACGCATTCGTATCGAATTCAGCCAGTCCATCCCCCTACCTCCCTCGCGAGTATGGGCTGCAATATGAGTGCCTTGCGGCACAACCCTTGCTTTACGGGACGGGTGCAATGAAAATCACCGTTCTCGGCAGCCTCGAAAGCGACGACCCCAAATCCTACGACGTCGTGGTCGACCAGGTCGCCTCCGCCCTGCGGAAGCAGAAGCACCGGGTGTCGATCTTCGGCGTTCACGACGACCTGCGGAAATTCGTCTCCGGGATCTCCCGGCGCGAGCCCGACCTCGTCTTCAACCTGGCGGAGACCTTCGGGGAGTCGCTGAACGGCGACTCCGGCGTGGCCGCGGTCCTCGACCTCCTCGGCATCCGCTACACGGGAGGCGGTCCGGGTGAGCTCTACCTGCGCCAGGACAAGGGGCTGGCCAAGAAGGTGCTCGCCTTCGACGGGGTGCAGTACCCCCACTTCGCCATCTTCGGCAAGGACGCGGACCTGGAGGCGGCGGGCAAGCTCCGCATGCCCCTCTTCGTGAAGCCGCTCACCGCCGACGCCTCGATCGGCATCGACGGCGACTCCCTGGTGCGCGACGCGATCTCGCTGATGAAACGCGTGGTCATGATCCATGAGAAGGTCGGCGACAGCGCCCTGGTCGAGGAGTACATCGAGGGCCGGGAGTTTTATATCGGTGTCCTGGGGAACCGCGAGCCGATCGCGTTTCCGCCCGTCGAGATGGACTTTTCCGGGCTCCCCGAGGGGCTGCCGCACGTGGCCGGCACCAAGGCCAAGTGGAAAAAGAACAGCGTCGAATATAAAGGAACGAAATCCGTCCTCGCCGACGTCCCGGACGAATTGCGAGCGAAGCTCCAGAAAGCCGCGCTCGACGCCTACCGCGCCCTGCGCGTGCGCGACTACGGCCGCGTCGACCTCCGTCTCACCGACACCGGGGAGATCTACGTGATCGAGGTCAACGCGAGCTGCTATCTGGAAGAGAACAGCGAGCTCGCGATGGGCGCCCAGGCGGCGGGGATCGAGTTTCGGGAGCTGGTGCAGCGGATCGTGGATCTGGCGGTGGAGCGGTATGGAAACGGAAAGTGATCAGGTTTCCTCCCCGCACTCCTCGACCACAAACTCATTCGCCTCCGTTACCGTCACACAATACAAAGCATCGAACCCCTCTTCCCGCCGGGGCGCCTGGAGCTTCTTCTGCGTTCCCAGGATGCCCTGGACGGGAATCCTCTTCTTCCCTTCCCGCCTCTGATTCCGCCCGATGGCGTGCCGGACCGGGACCGGAAAGTAGTAGCCCACGATCCTGAATCCGGCCTCCTTCGCCGGCGCGATGTAGCGCTCGCGCTCCGCCGCCAGGACGTTGGTGTTGTCCACCACGAACGGCTGCTTGGCGAGGATGCAGGCGTGGAGGAAGACCTGCTCCCGGTAACGGGTCTTCAGCATGTCCAGGCTGATCCGGATATGCGTGTCGAAAAAACGCTGCTGATAGAACGTGGACTTGCCGGCGCCCTGGATGCCGACGAAGAGGACGGCTTCCATACCTGATCCCTACGCAATATAGCTCCCCCGGTGCACATGATTCATCGCCAGCGCCGTGACCAGCGTCGTCAGGGCGATGATCGCCGGGGTCTCGCGGTCTTGCGGATAGACCTGCTCCAGCGCGTCGGCGCGCTCGGCGAGGTGGCGCAGGAGGACGCGGGTGCGCTCGGGGAAGTGGCCGGTCCAGCGGTAGACGTCCGCCGGGAGATCGCGGGCCAGGCGGCGGATCAGCTCCGAGGCGGGCCGGCGCGGCGCGTCCGTGGAGAGATCCTCCGGCCGTCCCCAGTCCTCGAAGATGGCGCGCAGCGAGCCGTCCACGGGCGGCAGCTCCCCGGGGTCGATCTCCCACCCGCGATAGTACTGGTCGAGCGTGTACGGGATCTCCGAGACGTCCTCGTCGAGCTCGTCGTCCGTCACCAGCGGATCGGCGTCGCGCAGCTCGGCCATCACGCGGTCGCAATACTCCAGCTTGGCGAGCGCCTCGGGCCAGCCGGCGTACTCGGCCCGCCAGTCGAGGCCGGGGGTCATCCAGACGGCGAACGTCTCGGCCCAGTCCTCGTCCGGGTGCTTCTGCGCGTACCAGCCCGGCAGGTGGCGCACGTAGCGGCGGCTGAACGGCTCCGGACGGTACTCCTCCCGGTACGGCCGGGTGATCGGGCCGAACTGGCGCACCCACCCCTCCCGCTCGTAGAGCTTGTAGGCGTAATTCACCACGTGCCCCATCTCGTGCCGCAGATAGCGCAGGAGGTCCCGGCGCCCCAGCCCCTCCACGTGCCCCGTCCGCTCGGCGTGGATCGCCGTCAGGTCCTCCCGCGCGAGGTAGAACGGGATGGCGATCGCCACCGTCCCGAACGGCACCCCCCATTCGGTCGAGAGGTAGAAGCGGGGGCGCACCCGGCGGATGCCGGCCGCCTCCAGCTCCCGCTCGAATTCGGCGATCACCGGCTCCAGGGGCGTCCCCGCGATCGTCAGACCGAGGTCGCGGATGGGGCGGTCGCCGAGGCGGGCTTCCTGGAAGGTGGCGGTCTGGGGCTCCATGTCCGGGATTATGGGCAAAATCGATGCCGCCGGCTTGGAACCTTCCTCCGGTCGCCCTCGTAAGGAGGCTTGTACGAGGAAGATCGACGGAGGGAAGATCATGAAAAAGACCACCCTGGTTGTCTTCACCATAGGCCTCGCCGTGCTGCTC
>QHVW01000607.1 GCA_003223675.1 Acidobacteriota bacterium | reverse complement strand
GCCTCCAGCTTCTCGGCCGTCTTCTCCGCCTCCTTGCGGGCGTTGATCAGGCGCTGGTACTCGGGCTTGAACAGGAAATTGCCGATGATCACCTGTTCCACGATCACGCCGTAGGGATGGAGGTGATCGCCGAGGATCCGCGTCGCGTCGTTGGCCGCCGCGAAGCGCAGGGTCGGATTGTAGAAGTCCTCGGAGTTCAGCCGGTTGAGGACGTCACGGACGTAGGCCCGCGCCTGCGGGCGCACCAGCCGGCTCTGGATCTCGTCCGTGCTCGGCGCGACGTATCTCCAGATCCGGCCCATCTGCGTGGGGTCGATCCGCCAGCGGACGGTGACGTCGGTCTCGATGTCGTTGCCGTCGCGCGTCTTGAAGCGGAGGTCGTCCTTCCCCCGGCGGTCGCCGGAGTCGACCTGCGCCGTCATCACGAGGTTGCGCAGCGAGATGTCATATCTCTTCCAGTCGTTGACGACCGGCATGAAAAAATAATTCGCGCCCGGTTGCATGACCTCGACCGAGCTGGTGATCTTGTTGAACCTCACGCCCACCTCGGTCGCCCCGGTGGTGTGCGGGGTACACCCGGCGAGCGTGCCGGCGAGCGTGCCGGCGAGCAGCAGCAGGCCGCTGGTGAGGATGGAAAGACGGTGCGGGGCGCTCATTGCTTCTTCTCCGGTTTCTCCGAGCTGATCTTGCCGAGGTCCGTGGGGTCCTCGGTGATGTAGATCGGTCCCTTGATGCTGTCGAGCAGGGCGAGGCCGCGGCGCAGCTTGAGCAGCTTGGCCGAGCCGGCGCCTTCGACGGCGCGGTTGATCAGCTCGGTGCCGTTGGCCTCCGCCGATTTGATCAGCAGGTCGGCCTCGGCGTGCTTCTGGCGCTCGTAGAGGTCCTTGCGGGCGTTGATCTCGGTGATCTGGGCGTTGAACTCCGAGCTCTTCACGTTGATCAGGTTCTTCCCCTCGGCGATCGTCTGGTTGAGGCGGGTCTGCACCTCGTTCTGCTTGGCGAGCTGCTGGTTGGCGAGCACCGACTGGTCCTGGATCTTCTTCTGCTCGGTCAGGGTCTGGAAGGTCTGCGGGTAGTCGTACTGGCGGATCAGCACGTCGGCCAGCTCCAGGCCGTTGGGCGCGAAGCGCCCGGCCAGGTCGGCCTTGAGGGCGGCCACCTTGGCCAGCCGCGTCTCGTGGTAGAACTGCTCGGCCAGCAGCTCGCCCAGATACCGCTTGACCAGGAAGTCGGTGAAGCGGATCACCACCGACTCCTCATACCCCCGGCCGAACCCGAACTTGGAGGCGACCTTGTAGGGGTCCTTGAGGCGGTAGAGGACCGACACGTCGACGTCCACCGGGTAGCCGTCGACGGTGGGCACGTTGATAGCCGGCATCTGGCGGTGCCCGGCGCCGCTCTCGGCCGGATTGTTGGTGAATTCCACCACCTGGATGTCGCGCGGGAAGGTCTGGATCTTCTCGTAGCCGGCGATCTCGCGATGGTAGCCGGGGGTTACCGGCTGCTTCTGCAGGCCCTTGCCGGGGCCGTAGGAGACCTGGCGCACCCCGACCATGCCGGGCGGCACGTAGGTGAGGAAGCAGGCGCGCAGGAAGAACAGCGGCACGAGCACGAGCAGCAGCCGCCAGCCGGTCTTGCCGATCCGGCCGCGCAGTTGCTGGAGAAATGGGGACTGCACTTGGAAACGTGGAGCTTTCAGGGATTCGAACATGGGGTTTTCCAGTCTTTGGAGGGTTCGTACTCATAAGTACGAAGCGCTGGGGAGAAGGTTGTGAGTAGCTGGATGGTAACATCGAACCCTCACCTGGGGTTGAAACCCCAGGCTGGTGAATATCCGCCCTTACAGGGCGGGCTCTCCGGAGTTTGCCTTCGGAGGATGCGGGTGGGGGATCGCCCTGCAAGGGCGGGCTTTGCTCAGCCTGGGGTTTCAACCTCAGGCGGTGGTAGCACGGGGCTGTGGCATGTCCCTTGCGATCTTTCCCAGACGAATGGGCCCCGCGCGAGGGCCGGGAAGGAGAGCAGAGCATGCAGGTACCCCTGGAGATCTCAACCCGCTGGATCGATCTTTCCCCGCCGCTGGAGGCCGAGCTGCGCAAGCGCGCCGACCGCCTGGAGCGGCATAGCGGCCGCATCACGAGCTGCCGCATCGCGGTCGAACGCCCCACCGGCAACCACCACCAGGAGGGGGGACCCTACCGGGTGCGGGTCGACGTCACCGTCCCGGGCTCCGAGCTGGTGGCGGACAAGAGCGACGAGGAGATCTACGCGGCGATCCGCGGGGCCTTCGACGCCGCCGAGCGGCAGGTGGAGGCGTGGGCGGCGAAGCGGCGCGGCGACGTGAAGAGCCAGGTGCTGCCCCCCGAGGGGCAGGTGGTCCGCATCTTCCAGGACGAGGGGTTCGGCTTCATCGCCGGCCCGGACGGCCGGGAGATCTACTTCCACCGCAACGCCGTGCTCGATCCCCCCGGCTTCGAGAAGCTGGAGGTGGGCTCGCGGGTCCGCTTCGCCGAGGAGCAGGGGTTCGAGGGGCCGCAGGCGAGCACCGTCGCGGTGGCCGGCAGGGAGGAGTGACCCGGACCATGTTGACCCTGATCGAGAACGGCGAGGTGTACGCTCCGGAGCCCCGGGGCAAGAAGCCCGTCCTGCTCGCCGGCGACAAGATCGCCCGCGTCGGCGAGACCGACCCCAAGGTGGCCGCGCCGCTCCTCGGCCTGGAGCTCGACGTGATCGACGCCGCCGGCTGCGTGGTCACCCCGGGGGTCATCGATCCCCACAGCCACCTGATCGGCGGCAGCGGCGAGGAGGGCTTCGCCAGCCGCACCCCCGAGATCCAGCTCTCGGAGATCGTCACCTGGGGGATCACCACCGTGGTCGGGGTCCTGGGCGTGGACGCCACCACCCGGCCGCCGATCAGCCTGCTGGCCAAGGTGAAGGGGCTGCGCGAGGAGGGGATGACGGCCTACCTCTACACCGGGCACTACGGCATCCCGCCGGCCACCTTCAGCGGCTCGGTGCGCAACGACCTGATGATCGTCGACGAGGTGATCGGCGTCGGCGAGATCGCGATCTCCGACCACCGCTCCCCCCAGCCCCCGACCGAGGAGCTGGCGCGGGTGGTGGTGGACGCCCACGTCGGCGGCATGCTCGCGCGCAAGGCGGGGGTCACCCACTTCCACGTCGGCGAGAGCCCGCGGCGCCTCAAGCCGCTGTTCGATCTCCTGGAGGCCTATCCGGGGGAGATCCGGCCGGGGTGCCTCTATCCGTCCCACCTCAACCGCAGCCCGGAGCTCCAGGACGAGGGGATCGAGCTCGTCCGCCGCGGCTCGTTCGTCGACATGGATTCGGCCACCGAGGACATGGGCCGCTGGGTGAGCCGCTACTTCGAGCAGGGCGGGGACCCCGGGAAGCTGACCCTCTCCTCGGATTCCGACAGCAGCGCGCCGCGCCAGCTCTGGCAGGTCGTCCAGCAGTGCGTCCTCCAGTACCGCATGCCGCTGGAGAAGGTCCTCGCGCTGGTCACCGCGAACACGGCGAACGTCCTGAAGCTGGCGGGCAAGGGGCGGCTGGAGCCGGGCATGGACGCCGACCTGCTGGTGCTGCGGAAGGATTCCCTGGAGATCGTGGAGGTGATCGCCCGCGGGCGACGCCTGGTCAAGGGGGGAAAGCTGGCCATTCAGGAAAAGGTCGCCGAGACGAGCTCCCGGGAGCTCCATCTGGTCGGCGAGAAGTAGCTTGGTGGAACCATCGAGGAGGGCAAGCCATGGCGCAGAAGACGCGGAAGACAGGGAAAAAGCTGGGTCCCGCGAAGGTTGAGACCAAGCGGGGCACTCTGATCATCATCGGCGGCGGCGAGCGGAAGGACACGGAAGGGACCATCCTGCAGGAGGTCGCGGGCCGGGTGGGGACGGGCAAGCTGGTGGTCGCCACCATCGCCACCGCCGAGCCGGAGGAGACCTGGAAGGAATACCGGCAGATCTTCAAGAAGCTGGGGGTCAAGAAGGTCGAGTGGCTGGACATCCGCGTCCGCGAGGAGGGGTTCAAGGAGGAGGTCGTCCGCATCCTGGACGGCGCGACCGTGATCTTCTTTACCGGCGGCGACCAGTTGAAGATCACCAGCCAGCTCGGCGACTCGCTCGTCTACCGGCGGATCGAAGAGATCTACGAGCAGGGGGGGACGATCGCCGGGACCTCCGCCGGCGCCTCGGTGATGAGCGAGACCATGCTGATCTCCGGCGACGGCGACGAATCCCACAAGGTCGATGCCGTCCTGGGGATGGCTCCCGGCCTGGGCTTTATCAGGAATGCGGTCATCGACCAGCACTTCGCCCAGCGGGGCCGGCTCGGGCGGCTGCTCGGCGCCATCACCCAGAACCCCCGCACCCTGGGGATCGGGCTCGACGAGAACACGGCCATCGTCCTCGACGACAACGAGTGGCTCGAGGTGGTCGGCGCGGGCGCCGTCTACGTGCTCGACGGCAGCAAGGTCTCCTACTCGAACCTGGCGGAGCCCCGGGAGGAGATGGAGAAGACGATGTCGGTCTTCGACGTCAAGCTGCACGTGCTGAGCGCGGGGAACCGGTTCGATCTCCAGGAGCGCCGGCCGGAGATCCCGCCCAAGCCCGAGGAGGAGGCGATGAGGAAGAGCGCCTGAGGCGAGGGGCACGCATGTTGCACCCTTCGGATGCTGACGCCGGCTCCGGCGTCCGGTAAGACCAACACGAAACGACAGCAGTAGAAGGGAGCTCAGTATGGCGAATCGAGATCCGAGGGAAACCCTGATCGGCTGGCTGAACGACGCCTACGCGAT
>QHVW01000606.1 GCA_003223675.1 Acidobacteriota bacterium | reverse complement strand
TCGGAAAAGAGCACGGCATGAAGACGGCGTGGGCGATGGCCGCTTTCATCTTCCCGTTCGCCTTCTTCGTCGGTGGCCTCGTCCACCACATATCGCTATGGCTGAGCATTTTCTGACCTGTCCGCTCTGTGGCTTCGAGTTCCGGAAATCGGACTCGCTCTGCCATCACGGCTGCCCGCTGGGGGCCATGTGCAACCTCAACCGTTGCCCCGCCTGCGAGTACGAGTTCCCGGAGGGGCCGCGGAAAGGCTCCTGGCTGCGCCAGCTCTTCCAGCGGGAAGCGGCCGTGCCGCTCCTGCCGGACGAGGGGCTCCTGACCGTGAAGACCCTCGCCGCGGGAGAGCGGGCCGAGGTGCTCTGCCTCGCGGGGGACAGCCCGTCGCGCCGCAACCATCTGGCCGTCTTCGGCCTCGTCCCCGGCTCGGAGCTCCGCCTCCTCCAGCGCCACCCCTCCTTCGTGGTGGAGATCGGCGAGACCGTCCTGGCCCTGGACGCCGACGTGGCCGGAGACATCGTTCTGAAGAGGCCCGCCGCCTGAGGCCCTCACTCCCCAACCCCTCTCTCCCGGCCCTCCGCCCACCCTTGCCGGGGAGAGAGGGGCTTCCTGTAGGGGCGCCCCTGCGTGGGCGCCCTGTTTTTTTCCCGGCAGGCTGCAGGGCGGCCACACAGGGCCGCCCCTACGAAAACCTTCCGCGGCCGGTCTCCCTCTTCTCCCCGGACGGGCGGGTGGAAGGCCGGGAGAAGAGGGCCGGGGAGATGAGGGTCTTCGTGCAACAATGTGCCCCGCACCATGCCCCCCCTCCGCATCCACCCCCAACACCCCAACCTCTTCCAGGACCCCGAAGGCCGCGCCGTCGTCCTCGCCGGCTCGCATCACTGGGACAACCTGATCGACAACGCCGAGCGCCCCGGCACCTTCGACTTCGAGCGCTACCTGGACCGTCTCACCGGCTGGGGGCACAACTTCATCCGCCTCTGGACCCACGAAGCCTGGACCCACGACGTCCACCCCCGCATCTACCTTCGGGAGGAGCGCCCCAGCGTCCGCCGCGCCCTCGACGGCCGCTCCCGCTTCGACCTCACCCGCTTCAACCCCGAGTACTTCGACCGCCTCCGCGCCCGCGTGGTCCGCGCCGGCGAAAGGGGCTTCTACGTCTCGGTGATGCTCTTCAACGGCTGGTCGATCCACAACAAAGGCGAAGGCAACCCCTGGGACCGCCACCCCTTCAACCGCGAGAACAACCTCAACGGCATCGACGGCGACCCCGACGCGCGAGGAGAGGGCTCGGACGTCCACACCCTACGAGTCCCAGAGATCACCCGTCTCCAGGAGGCCTACGTCGACAAGGTCGTGGCGACCGTGGGAGACCAGGACCACGTCCTCTGGGAGATCTCGAACGAGAGCCCGAGAGAGTCCGTCCCCTGGCAATACCACCTGATCCGCTATCTGAGGCAGATCGACCCATCCGGCCACCCCATCGGCATGACGGCCACCTTCCCAGGCAACCGCAACGAAGACCTCTTCCGCAGCCCCGCCGACTGGATCTCCCCCGGCAACCACGGAGGCTGGCGCAAGAATCCACCCAAGGCGGACGGCCGCAAGGTGGTGATTGTGGATACGGACCACCTCTGGGGGATTGGAGGCGACGCCGAGTGGGTCCGGAAGGTGCTAAGTGCCGGGCACCATGTGGCTTACATGGATCCACTGGATGAGGATGCGGGGAGGGAGGGGGCGCGGGGGGCGATGGGGAGCCCGCCCTGACGCCTTTGCTCGATGAG
>QHVW01000604.1 GCA_003223675.1 Acidobacteriota bacterium | reverse complement strand
CCCACATCCTCCCCGAGGTCGAGCTGCTCTGCGACCGGGTGGTGATCATCGACCGCGGGCGGATCGTGGCCGAGGGGACGCCCGAGAGCCTCCGCCAGAGCTGGATGGGCAATCCGGCGGTGCGGGTCGATCTCAAGGGCGCTCCCGAGGACGCCGCCGAGGCGCTCGCGGCCCTGCCCGGGGTCGTGGGGGTGAAGCCCGACGGGATCCCCGGCTCCTGGGTGCTCGAATGCGAGCCCGGCAGCGATCCCCGCGAGCAGGTGTTCCGCACGGCGGTCGAGCGGGGCTGGGTGATCCTGGAGCTGGCGCGCGACCGCGGCGCCAGCCTGGAGGACATCTTCGTGCGATTGACCACCCACGACGCCACCCGCGACGCGGCCACCGGCGAGGCGCCCGCCGCGGCCACGGAAGAGAAGCAGGAGGTGGTGTCGTGAACGGCTTCCTGGCGACCTACCGGCGCGAGCTGCGGGCGTATTTCTTCTCGCCTCTCGCCTACATCGTGCTGTTCTTTTTCCTGACGGTGAACGCCTTCGTGTTCATCTACCTGGTGGGCGAGCTGAGCAATCCCGCCTCGGGCGGCGGCACGCCGTTCAGCTACTTTTTCCGCGCCTCCTGGCTGATGCTGCTGCTGATCGCGCCGGTGCTGACCATGCGCTTGGTGAGCGAGGAGCTGCGCTCCGGCTCGATCGAGGTGCTGATGACGGCGCCGGTCACCGAGGGCGCGGTGATCGCGGGCAAGTTCCTCGCGGCGTTCACCTTCTACGCCTTCCTCTGGCTGCCGACCCTGGCCTACGGCGTGACCATCGCCAGCTTCGAGAAGGTCGACTGGGGGCCGGTCTTCGCCGGCTACGTGGGGGTCTTGCTGATCGGCGCGCTCTTCCTCGCCATCGGGACCTTCGCCTCGTCGACGACCCGCAGCCAGCTCCTGGCGGCGATGATGACCGCGGCCGTGCTGTTCATCCTCTTCCTGGTCGGCGTCTTCGAAGGCCTGGTCAACAACGACGTCGCGAAGAAGGCGCTCGGCTACGTGAGCATCTGGAACCATATCGACGAATTCGCGAGCGGGATCGTCGACTCGCGCCGGCTGGTCTTCTATCTGTCGGGCACACTGTTCTTCCTGTTCCTGGCCAGCCGGGCGCTCGAAGACAAGAAGTGGAGATGATGATGGATCAGGCAAACCGGCGCCAGCTCGTGAAGACGGGAGCTCTCTCGGCGGGCGTGCTGCTGCTCGCCGCCCTGCTGGTGATCGTCAACTATTTCGGCTGGAAGTACTACAAGCGTTTCGACTGGACCAGCAGCCAGCTCTACAGCCTCTCGGACAAGACCAAAAACGTGCTCAAGGGGCTCAATAAAGACGTCGATTTCATCGTGTTCATGTCGCCCGACCAGCAGCGCGATCTTTATCAGCCCACCAACGAGCTGCTCCAGCGTTACGGGTCGGCCTCGCGGCGCGTGCACGTCAAGTTTCTCGATCTGGAGAAGAACCCGCTGGAGGCCCAGTCGCTCAGCCAGCAGTACGGCGTGACCACGCAGGGCGTGGTGGTGGCCAGCGGCAAGGACAAGCGGGTGATCTCCAGCGCCGATCTCGCGGACATCGATTCGACGAGCGGCGAGCCGCGGATCACCGGCTACAAGGGGGAGCAGCTCTTCACCAGCGCCATCCTCCAGCTTTCGGAGGGGCGGAAGCCGAAGATCCTGTTCACCACCGGCCACGGCGAGCGCTCGCTGGACGACCAGGGGGGAGGCGGGCTCGCGCTGGCCCAGCAGCTTCTTGGGCGCGACAATTTCGATCTCTCGGAATGGGCCTCGCTGGGCAAAAGCGCGGTGCCGGCGGGGACCGACCTGCTGGTGATCGCCGGCCCCACGGGCAGCTTCGTGCAGCCGGAGCTCGACGCCTTCTCGGCCTATCTCAACAACGGCGGCCGGATGCTGGTGCTGCTGGACCCCACCCTGGCGCCGGCCGGGGCCGGCGGCGGTCTGGTGAAGACCAATCTCGAAGGGTGGCTCGCCCGCTACGGGATCAAGGCGGGACAGGACATCGTGGTCGATCCCACAGCGATCCTGCCGTTCTTCGGTCCCGAGACGATCTTCATCAAGAGCTATGGCGAGCATCCCATCACCAAGGCGTTCGCGGGAGCCGGGGTGCCGGTGCTGACGAGCCTCGTCCGCTCGATGGCGGCGGGGAACGCGCCGGGGGTCAAGGTCACCGAGCTGATGCGCACCTCGCCG
>QHVW01000605.1 GCA_003223675.1 Acidobacteriota bacterium | reverse complement strand
CTGCCGCCTACCAGCGGCCGGGTGACGGTGGACGGCAAGGATCTGTTCGAGGCTCCCCGCGAGGCCCGCCGGCAGGTGGGCTATCTGCCGGAGAACGTGGCCCTCTACCCCGAGATGCGGGTGAGGGAGTATCTGGATTATCGCGCCCGGCTCGAAGGGCTCTCGCGCGCCGAGGCCCGCCAGGCGATCGCGGTGGCCGTGGAGCGCTGCCTGCTGGAGGACGTGCGCGACCAGATCATCGGCACGCTCTCCAAGGGGTACCGCCAGCGCGTGGGGCTCGCCACCGCCATCCTGCACAACCCG
>QHVW01000225.1 GCA_003223675.1 Acidobacteriota bacterium | reverse complement strand
GCGGGTGGGCTTCGAGGAGGATTCCCAATACCTGGGCGGATTCTGGGGCCGCCTGGTGGACGCGACGCTGGCCGTCCCCGGATCGGTGCGGCACCTGCGGGACCCGGATGCTTTCCGCCACGCCACCCTCGAGCACCTGCTGCGTCATCGCGATCTGACCGTGATCTCGGTCTGGCATCCGAGCTTTCTCCTGTTGCTGATGGAGGCGTTGAAGGATCTCCCGCCCGAGGAGCCGGGCCGGATCTGGCCGAAGCTCGGGCTGATCAGTTGCTGGGGGGATGCTCACGCGGCGCTTTCGTTACCGGAGCTGGCGCGGGCGTTTCCGGGAGTCGAGATCCAGCCCAAGGGTCTGCTGGCCACGGAAGGCTTCGTCACCATCCCCTTCGCGGGACGATGGCCGCTGGCTATCCGATCACATTTTTTTGAGTTTATATCCGAGGATGGAGGCGGTCCGCGCTTCGCCTGGGATCTCGAAGAAGGTGAGATCTACTCCGTCGTCATCACCACCGGCGGTGGGCTCTACCGCTACCGGCTCCAGGACCGGGTCCGTGTCGAAGGCTTCGTGGAAAGGACGCCGTCGCTCCGCTTTCTGGGCAAGGAGGGGCACGTCTCGGACCTTCGTGGCGAGAAGCTCCATGAGAGCTTCGTGGCCGGGGTGCTGGCGCGGGTCTTCGAGAAGGCAGATATCAGTCCGAGGTTCGCGATGTTGGCGCCTGATGAGAATAACTACGTGCTCTACCTGGAATCGGAGACGGTGCCGGCAGGGCTCGCGGATGAAATCGACGCGGAGCTGGCGGCCAATCCGCAATACCGTCTCTGCCGCGCTCTGGGTCAGCTCGCGCCGGTGCGGCTGCAACTTCTGGGGCCGGGCGCGTACGGCCGCTATCTCGAAGAGTGCCGGCGAAGGGGCCAGCGGTGGGGGGATGTGAAACCGCTGGCGCTCTCGCCGGTGGGTGGGTGGGGGGAGGTGTTAAAATAGATCTGCTTTGTCAAATTCGGCGCTCTCGGTCCGTTGGCCCTCATCACCCCGGCCCTCTTCTCCCGGAGACCGATCGGCGCGGGTAGCCGGGGTTGGTGGCCTCGGGAGGGAGACGTCCCGAGGTTGGGGGCCTGCCCGTGTTGTGCTGAAACGGGATGGGACGTCTCTACGGTTTTTTCCCCACCGTTTCCCACCGCTTTTCCCACCGGTTTTCGCTCTAGAATAGAGCCAATGATCGCCGAGACCCCCGACGCCGAGCCCATCCCCGGCACCCTCAACCTCGCGCTGGCCGCGTCCGCCTCCGCCGCGGCCGTGGGGCTGCTCGTCTTCGCCTCCCGGACCCCTTCCTGGGGGTGGCGGATCGCCGCGGCGGTGGCGTTCTCCTACGTCAACAACACGATCTTCTCGCTGCTCCATGAGGCGGTGCACGGGCATCTCCATCCCAATCCGCGAGTCAACGAGATGGCCGGGCGGCTCATGGCGGCGTTCTTTCCCACCGGGCTTGGGTTCCAGCGGATCTGCCATCTGGGCCATCACCGGCGGAACCGCACGGACGCCGAGGTGTTCGACTACATCCTGCCGGGCGAGAGCCGGCTGCTGAAGACGGCCCAGTGGTACGGCATCCTCACCGGCCTCTACTGGCTCCTGCCGCCGATCGGCTGTCTGCTCTATCTGATCTGGCCGGGTTTCTTCTATCTGCCGGAGCGGTTGAAGGGGACGCGCTATTTCCGCCAGACGAGCACGGCGGCCATGCTCTCCGGCTTCGAGGGGGCGCCACAGGGGACGATCCGGCTGGAGATCCTCTTCTCGTTCGCGTTCCAGGCCGCGATCTGCTGGCTGCTCAAGCTCACCCCCGCGGGGTGGCTGACCTGCTACGCCGCGTTCGGCTTCAACTGGAGCTCGCTCCAGTACGCGGACCACGCCTTCAGCGAGCGCGACGTCCACGAGGGGGCGTGGAACCTGCGGGTGAGCCGGCCGGTGCAGTACCTGTTCCTCAACTACCATCACCACAAGGTCCACCACCGCGATCCGCGCATCCCCTGGATCCACCTGCCCAAGCACGTGGATTTCGCCGAGCCGCGTCCGGCGTTCCTCGGCATCTGGCTCAGGATGTGGCGGGGTCCGCGGGTCTGGACGGAAGGCCGCGAAGCGCGGGGCGAAACACCCACCTGACGCACGCCAGCGCCAGCAGCCATCCGGTCACGGCGTCCAGAACGTGATGCTGATGGGTCAGCACCGTGGAGGCCGCGATCAGCAGGGCCCACAGCCAGAGAAAGGCCTGGACCGGCCGCGGAGCGCGCGGCGAGAAGATCGCCACGCAGATCACGGCGAAGGTCACGTGCAGCGACGGCAGCAGGTTGTAGGTGAGGTTCAGGTCGTCCGCGACGTGGTACAGCCCGGCCCAGATCCCGAGCTGCTCCTCTCGGGCCGGCGCGAAGGCGAGCTCCGCGGGGAAGAGCAGAAAGCCGATCCCGGCCACGGCGATGGCCACTGCCATGGTGGCCACGGCCGCCCTGAATTCATGGCGGGTCCGCAGGACGAACGGCGCCAGGAAGAAGAGGCCGTAGACCGACATGTAGAAGACCGTCATCGCGGGGACAAAAGGGAGGCCCAGCTCGGCGGAGAGATGGACCGGCACCCGGAACGTGCGGTACGCCGTCAGCCGGTCCATGCCGCCGTAGACGATCAGGAACCAGAGGGTGTCGGCGAGCGACAGCAGAAACGCCTCGCGGAGGTGCGGCCAGCCCGGCCAGGCCAGAAAGGGCTCGTCCTTCACTCGCCGAGCGTCTCGTCCAGATAGCGCAGGATGCCGCGCACCAGCGCGCCCGCGCCGCCCTTCGGCTGGAGGTAGTGGTCGGTGCCCCAGACCGGATAGATCAGGCCGGGCAGAGAGCAGACGTCAGCCAGCACCAGGGCGCCGTCGTTGGGCCCGAGAGAAGCGAGGCGCTCGTGGCAGTTGCGGGAGGAGCGGCGGGCCAGGTGCTCGCGCAGGGGGAAGCCGACGACGCTGATCAGCCGGATGTGAGACGGCAGGCGCAGCGGACGGTCGAGCGGGCCGCCGCAGTGGTAGCGCAGCTCGCGGAAGAACTCCAGGCTCTTGCCGCGCAGCCGGTAGTAGAGGCGGACCGCGCCCGCCCCCGGGCTCGGCGAGAGCAGCCAGTCGATCAGCGGCGTGCCGTCGAGAATGCCGCAGAGGCTGAGCCAGGCCACCACGTTGCGGAAGGCCGGCTCCGCGTCCGGCTCGGCGAGCGCCGTCTTGATGTCCGAGCCCCCCTTGCTGACCGACGCCAGGATCACCGGCCGGTCCGGCTGGGACATCAACCAGTCGCAGAGGATGCGGGCGTTCTCCTTCACCGTGCCGGTGGTGGCGAGCGGCACCAGCTCGGTGGGGATGCCCATGCGCTCGGCCTGCTCACGCACCAGCCGGCCGTCCGCGCCGGTCCGCGGGCTCTCCCGGTAGGAGGCGCCGGGGACGATGGCGAGGACGGCGCCGCAATTCCATTTCGCAGACGCGGGCTCCGCGCGGAGTTCGTCGACGCGGCGGATGAAGGGCCCGTGGATGGGCGACTCCAGCACGCGGCGGTAGAGCCGCTCCGTGGCCGCGTCGATGCCGTCGCGCGCGGCGAGCTCCCGCAGCTCCTCGGCGCTGGGAAGGGGGGCCGTCAAGCCGTCCGGCGCCTCCGGCCGATGAAGATACCGATCGCGAGGCCCACGGCGAGACCGATCGCGCCCGTCCATCCGATCGTCCGCTTCGCGCTGTCCAGCAGCGGATTGTCGAACAGGTTGTCCGACGAGTGCAGGTTGGCGATCAGCCATTGGCCGTTCTCCTTGACCATGGTGGCGCTCCAGCGGGCGGGGAGATCGAAATTCCGGCCGCTGGCCATCTTGAAATGCTCGACGGCGCTGCCGAAGGCGATGCCGGTGTCGCCGCCGTAGAGGATCGTGAGCTCGTCCACGTTCACGTCGGCATTGAAGCTGTCGACGGCCTTGTTGGGCCCCTGCAGCATGCGGGTCAGGTATTTGCGGATGCCGTCGCGCCCGCGGCTGACCTCGGCGTTGTGCCAGGTGACCACGGCGTTGGGATGGAAGAACGTGAGCTCGCGCTCGATGTCCCCCTTGCGCATGGCGTCGAGCAGCCCGTCCCGCAGGGCGCGCAGCTCGTTGTGGGTCGCCTCGTCAGAGGCGGGCGCCGCGGCCGCCGGCGGGGCTGCCGGCGGCGGCGCCTGCGCGAAGGACGGCAGGGACATCAGGGACAGCAGGGATGGCAGAAGCAGGAAGGCAATCCTTTTCTTCATGGTCACCTTTCTGGGGCAAGGCTGCTGCCCAATGGAAGAAGTCGATCATATCCTGGTCGGCCGGACCCAGGCTTTCAGGCTTGTACCGGGTGGAGCGCAGACGGCGCGCCTCCTCCTTGAGATATCCGTAGGTGAACAGGCGGCGGAGCCGGAGCTGGAGCGGTGCCAGCAGCCCCAACGGGCCCCGCGGCCGGGGAGCGAAGACGATCCCGTGGCACATCGTGCGGCCGTCCTCCAGCGGCTCCATGGCCATCACGAAGCCGCTGCGGACGCGCTCGAAATCGGCGGTGATCACGGCGAAGGTCCCACCCCAGATGGTCAGCGTGGTCTTCACCGTGCGCCCCGCGGTGTACCGCAGAATGCGATCGAACCCCGTGTCGCCCACCACCTTCGCCAGATAGCTGTTGCGCCGGGCGTAGGGGGCGGGGCAGTCGATCGCCGGCGGCCCCATCAGCTCCCGGTCGTGGACCGCCGCGAAGTGCTGGCGGTCGAAGGCGTGCGCCGAGTTCATGTACCAGGTGCAGTCGCCGACATAGCGGAAGACCTCCGAGGCTGCGTAGCCCGCGGGGTCCTCGCCCAAGCCCTCGTCATTCAGGAAAAACGGCAGCGGGAAGAGGGGCTCGCGGCCGTTGAAGAAGAACAGGTAGCCGTGCCGCTCCTCGGTCGGATAGGTGCGCTGGCGGGCAAAAGCCGGCGGTCTTCCCTGACCTGGGCCCTGACCCGGAACGGCGACACAGGCGCCGTCGCAGCCGTACTGCCAGTGATGGAACGGACAGCGGATCGTCTCGCCCACCACGTCGCCGAACCCGAGGTCGGCTCCCAGGTGGGCGCATTCGCCGTCCATCACCACGAGCCGGCCGCTCTCGGTGCGGAACGCCACCAGGAGGCGGCCCAGGATGCGGCGGGAGACCGGTCCCTGGCGCAGCTCGCGGCTCTCGCCGAAGAGGTACCAGGAGGCCGGATATTCGGGGAAGACCTCGGCGGGCGGGGCGGTCTGGATCATCGCGCTCCCTTCTCCTGCGGGAAGTAACCGCAGAGGCTCAAAGCTCGGAATTCCGGGCAGTCGTCGAAGCGGGCGAAGGTCCGGGGGACGATCTCGCGCGAGTAGAGGGTCTCGCGATAGGCCTCGTCGCGCGCCAGCGCCAGCATCTGGCGGCGCATCTCCGGCAGGCGGCCGCGCAGCTCGGGGCTCTCGCGCGCCAACTCCTCGATCACGCGAAGCTGGGCCCGCTTGGGCGCGCCGAAGAATTCCTCCAGCATCCAGGCGAACAGCCGGGCGTTGAAGGCGCGCAGGGCAGGACCAATGCGCAACCAGAGGGCATCGAGGAGCTCCTCGTCCCAGCGCACGTGATGGACCTCGTCCGCCATGTGGCGGCGGTGGGCCTCGACGAACGCCGGCTCCAGCGGCGTCGCGGACCGCAGATAGGCCCGGGAGTAGTAGAGGGAGCGCTCCTCCTGGAGGAGCATCAGCCAGAGAAACAGCGGGAGCGAGACCGGATGGCTCACCGCCCACCGCGTCACGCCGGTCCAGAAGGCCGGGACCCGCACGAAATGAAGGTCGGTGCTCTCATATAGCCGGGGGGCGCAGAGCCGGTTGAGCCGCCGGAACATCTCGGTGTGCTGGCGCTCCTCCTCCCGGAACCGCCGCAGGCTCTCCGCCAACGGCTCCGGCCACGGCTCGCGCAGCAGCGCCGACAGCACCGGCTGGCCGAGGGAGGTCTCGAAGAAGGTGATCTGCTCGTTGAAATAGAGCGCGTGGAGCTGGTTGTAGCGCAGGCGCTGCCCCGCTCCACGGAGTCGAACAGGGGTATCGCCGGCTTGGCCATGGCTTGTGCGCGTCGATATCTCTAAGCTTTCGGTGAGACTATCACAAATGTGCCCCTCTCTTCCTCGGGGAAAGACCCGTAGGGGCGGCCCTATGTGGCCGCCCTGGGTGGGGGGCTACTCCGGCTCTATGCTCCCGTCCACCAGGGCGGCCACATAGGGCCGCCCCTACAAACCCTCTCCCCATTTTCGGAACGGAGAGAGGTTGTGAAGTGAAGCTCAATCCTCCGCCCGCTCGCCGGCGGGCGCCATCTTGACCAGACGGGGGTGGAAGGTCCCCAGGACCTCCACGAGGTCGGTCTGGGCGGCCATCACCTCGCGGATGTCCTTGTAGGCCATCGGCACCTCGTCGAGGTCGGCGGAGAGGAGCTCCACGCCGCGCTCGTCCAGCAGCGCCCGGGCCTCCTCCCAGGTGAAGCGCCGGCGGGCCTCGTTGCGGCTCATCCGGCGGCCCGCGCCGTGCGAGGCGGAGCGCAGCGATTCCGGCTCGCCGAGACCGCTCACCAGGAACGCCGGGTCGGCCATCGTGCCCGGAATCACGCCGAGCACTCCGGGTCCGGCAGGCGTGGCGCCCTTGCGGTGGACGATCAGCTCGTGCCCCTCGTGCTCCTCCTTCCAGGCGAAGTTGTGGTGGTTCTCCACCACCGCCAGCACCTCGAAGCCGAGCGCCTTGGCGACGTGATGATGAATCCGCTCGTGGTTGGCGGCGGCGTACTCTCCCATCAGATTCATCGCGTGCCAGTACTCCTGTCCCTCGGCGAGATCGAGGCTCAGCCACGCCAGATTCCGGAGATCGTCCGGGAGGTCCGGATGGAGCTCCCGGGCGAGCTTCGAGTAGTGCGACGCCACGGTCGCGCCGGTCCCGCGGCTGCCGCTGTGCGAGAGCAGGGCGAGGTACGTCCCGGGCGCGAGCCCCTCGGCCGGCCGCGCCAGCTCCAGCAACCCGAGCTCGGCGAAATGGTTGCCGCTGCCGGAGGTGCCGAGCTGCTTCCAGGCGAGATCGCGCAGCTTCGCCGTTACCGGTAAGGCCTTCCAGTCCGCCTCCATCACCGGGTGGTCGCGCCGCAGCTCGCCGTCGAACCTGGCGCCCACGCCGAAGCGGGTCTCGCTCTCCAGGGCCGCGCGCAGGCGGTCCCGCACGACGGGGGAGGCGAGGGCCTGCTCCGCGTCCTCCAGACCGAAGACGCTCATCCGCATGCGGCAGGCGATGTCCACGCCGACCGCGTAGGGAATGACCGCGTTCTCCGTGGCCAGCACGCCACCGATCGGCAGACCATACCCCTGGTGGGCGTCCGGCATCAGGGCGCCCCGGACGGCCACCGGCAGGTCCGCGGCGTTCCTCATCTGCCGCACGCTCCCCGGCTCCAGCCCCTCGCCCCAGATGCGGAAGGGCGCGGGCGCCTCGCGCGGCTCGAAAGTCTTGGGACGCGCGAGAAGCCCTTCCGCCAGCGGGCGGAGCTCCGGATCGGCCGTGAACGCCCGCGGGCTCTCGATCACCCCTGCGATCACCCGGCGCATCTCGTCGACGCCGGCGCCGCGGCCGGCCATCTGACGGATCAATCGAAAGGCCTCCGGCACCACCGCGCGCGGAATCCCCATCTCCAGCAGCTCGTTGCCCTTCATAAGAATTCTCCTTTGCATCAGAAAGCAAAAAGCCCTCCGCGGCGTTCACCGGGGAGGGCTCTCTGCGCGTCGCCGCTGGTCTCGAACGATTACACGAGCGTCTCCCTGGCTATGAGCCGGGTACCCACATCGTTATAAGACCGGCGCGAACGAGTCATGATGGGCGGATTCGATCATGAATCGGGGGATCTGTCAACCCGGGCACCCTCATCACCCCGGGCCTCTTCTCCCAGCCCTCCACCCGCCCTACCGGGGAGAAGAGGGAGATCTCCGCTGGATTTTCGTAGGCGGGGGCTTGTCCCCGCCCCTACGAAAATCTATCCATAATGGTGTTTTAAGCCGATATCAGCGCGACGGCGGCAGGCGCAGCGCCTCCTCCCCGCTCTCCGGATCGAACGGGCCGATGAGGTCGGCTTCGAGCGCGCGAACGAGCCTCGCGCGAAGATCGGATGGACGATTCGCCATGAAAACGACTCTCCTCCTTCGGTTTCTTCAAGGATAGCAGAGCCCGCCGCGGCCCTGCGCGCCGGGAAGCCGCGATGGCCTCTTCAGAGGCTTGGATAAGGCTTTGGAGAGCTGGATGGGCCTTCCGGAACGAAGATGACGCCTCGGATCGCTTCCCGGACCGTTTTTATACGAAGATAGCGCCTCGGATCGTTTCCCGGCCCGCCGGGAAGCGAAGATGGCCGTCCGGATAGCTTCCCGGGCCGCCGGGAAGCGAAGATGGCGCCTCGGATCGCTTCCCGGGCCGCCGGGTAACGAAGATGGCCATCCGGATCGTTTCCCGGCCACCCGGGAAGACAAAAATCGGTCCGGGAAGCCAAAAAAGGGATCGGGAACGCAAAAATCCGGCTCGGGAACCTTCGTAGGACGCTGGAAGCCAAAAAATCCGCTTGGGCCGCCTACGGTCAAGTTCTAGTTGACGACAACAAGGAGAATCTTCCCATGGTCGATCCAAACCCGCCGAACCCACAGTCCCCGGCTACGAATCAGCCTGGCAAGTTTCCGGATTTCAACTTCAAGGAAATCGTCACCGCTGCAATTGCGCTGGCGATTGTCACGACGCTGATCGTCTTCCTTTGGAATGCGTTCTTCTCTCCTCAGAAGGAGCCGCTCGGCGAGACTCAGAAATACGTCATCGGAATCATCTTGTCTCTGGCCGGCACCGTAACCGGCTACTACTTCGGCCGCGTCCCGGCTGAAAAGCACGCTGATACCGCGCAGCGAGCGGCGGACGACGCCAAGAAGGGACAGGCCCAGGCGGACGCCAAAGTGGAAGATGTCAAGAAGACGCTCGACAGGGTTCTTCCCGGACCGATGGGGCCGGGACCGGTTCCCCTTGAAGGGATGGCAAGAGATGCGATGCCTAGCGACCCCGCCCAGCAGGAGCTCATGGCATTGAGGCGGCGCATGTAGCCTAGGTAGGTAGGCCCGCGCCAGAGAAACCGAAGAGGGACATAAGGGACAGCAGGGACTGCAAGGACATTGGGAGCCCCCTCTCTCCCGCCGGGAGAGAGGGTTTGGGGAGTGAGCGCCTCAGTCGATCGTCTCGCCCGCCTCGAGCTTCTGGATCATCGCCTGCAGGGCCTTGCGGTTGGCGTCGTCCGGCGCCTGGGGCAGGGCGAGCTTGGCTTCGGCCAGCGCCTCCTTGGCGCGTCCGTTGGCGGCGTAGCCGCGGGCGAGACCGACGTGGACCGGCCAGACGTTGGGATTGCGCTTGGCGTTGGCCTCGAAGACCTTCAGCGCCTCCGCGGGCTTCTTCTCGCCCAGGAGCTGGCGGCCGTAGAGGTGGATGTCGATCGGCGTGGCGGTGGGGTGGTTGACCGCCCGGCCGAGGGTCTTGGCGGCTTCCGCGGTGTCACCCTTGGCGGTCTGGAGCTGCGAGAGAAGGGTGAGGGTGGTGAAATTCTCCTGTCCGCCCTGGGTGCGGTCCATCGCCCGCTGGGCCCACTTTTCGGCCTCGTCCAGATTCGTCTTGTTCTGCAGGCAGTACTGGGCGGCGGCGGCCCAGCCCTCCCAACCGAAGCCGGGGCTCGAGCGCAGCTCGCGGCGCAGGTTCTCCACATAGAGCTGGGTGGAATTGTCGACCGTGAGCTCGACCGGGAGCGAAAGGTTCTCCCACTGGAGCGCCAGCGTGGCCTTGTCGTTCCGCCGTTCGGGGAAGTCGTAGGTCAGCACCTCATGGTATTCGCTCGCCTGCGGCTTGGCCTTGACCCGCAGCGCGTCCTCCTTGGCCTCGTAGAAGAAGCTCCCCCAGGAGGTCGAATTCTTGGAGAAGATGACGGTCCACTCGTCCGGCCCCGGGAGGAAGTGGAGCCCGTAGGTGCCGGCGGGCAGGGGCTGTCCCTGGACCTTGATGTCGTGCGAGATGGTGAACGTCGTGTTCTCGTTGGCGCCGCCGCGCCAGGGGCACTGGTCGCCGCAGGTCCCGAAGCCCAGGTTGGCCATGCCGTAAGGCACGAGCGCGCCCCAGATCTTGCCCTTCCGGTCCTCGCCGGACGGGCTGTGCACGTGCGGGCTGCTGTAGTCGACGGTGACGCGGACGAGGCCGATCTGCTGGATCACGGTCTGCCGCTGGTTGCCGCCGCTGGGCGGCAGGGTGACGCCGGGGAACTGGGCCGCGGCGGACCCGGCGAGGCCGAGGGCGGCGGCCACGGCCAGGGCCGCGGTGAGACGAAGGGGGTGACGGGTCATGGGTTCTCCTCCTTGGATCGGTGGGCCTTCCTCCCCATCAGCTACGCAAGAGGGAGACGAAAGTTCGCCGGCTCCGGGGTTTTTCCTGAAAACGCGCAAGATCTCGACAGTCGGGGCCGGACCGTAGAGACGCCCCGTGGGGCGTCTCCCCGCGGCAAGGATCGGCTTGTCCCGCATCGCGGCCCGAGCGCACCTTAGTGACTAGAGAGAAGAGAAAGCAGCTTGGATGGAGCGAAGCACAACTGATCATGTCTACTGCGCGGGCTTCGGGCCGTTGTCTCTGTGGAGCCGTCTCCTTTTCGATCGAGCTCCCGACCCATTGGGTGGCGCATTGTCACTGCGAGAATTGCCAGCGCGCCCATGGGGCCGCGTTCGTCACCTGGGTGAGCGTCGAAGAGGCGCGCGTCACCACGAACGCGCCCGCCGGCGTGCTGCGCTGGTTCGCTTCGACCCCGGAGGCCCAGCGGGGCTTCTGCTCCCGCTGTGGGAGCAGTCTGTTCTTCCGCTCCGTCCAATGGCCTGGCGAGCTGCACATCGCCCGGGCCAACTTCCTGGACCCTATCGACCGCGAGCCGGCGATGCACGGCTTTTTCGACGCGCACGTCACCTGGTTCCAGGTGAACGACGACCTGCCGAAGAAGTCGGCACCGGTCTCCTGAGGCTCGATTGGAAAACAATTCGGCAGGGCGCCATCGTGGCTTGACATCATAAATGCGGTAGATCGACAAGATCAACAAAAACAGGAGGTAATTCCATGGCCAACGTTCTCGAGCTCCAGACCCTTCCCGTGGATGCAACCGACAGCTCCATCCCGACGATCGACACCATTTTCAGCGAGTTCAGCTTTAGCTGCTGTGGGTAGTTGATTCCCGAGGTGGCACGGGGTCTCGCAGGCGCCCTGCCGGCCCCGTGCCCCTTCCCGCCCCTTGGAATTCCGCTGTGAGGAGCCGATGGAATGAGTGATCTCGAGTTCTTTACCGTTGCGTCGAACGAGTATTTCGAGTCCCTTGCCCACTTTTCTTCGAACCTGCGGTTTGACGGCTGAGCAGGGATTCAAGATCCATATCTCCGCGACGGTGGGGAACGCGGAGGAGATCCTGCGGCGGGTCGTCCCCGAATACGTCCGCGAAGGGGTGCCGTTCAAGCTCGCCGCGGATTCGGATCTGCTCCGGTTGATGGGCTCGAAGAATTATCATCGCGGGTCTTCGGGGAAGTTCCTCGTCGCCTACCCGCAGACGGCCGAGCACTTTACCGCGCTGATCGATCGGGTCCACGAGCTGACCCGGGGGTTCGAAGGTCCCTACATCCTGAGCGATCGCCGTTACAAGGACAGCAAGGTCGTCCACTACCGCTACGGGGGTTTTCACAAGCTCGAAGCGCTGGCGAAAGACGGCCGGCGCGTGCTGTGTGTCCGCCGCCCCGACGGGGAATTGGTTCCCGACGAGCGGCTGCCGTACTTCAAGCTCCCTCCGTGGGTGAGCGATCCCTTTCCGCCGGAGGCGACGAACGGAAAAAAGGGCCTGGTGCTCAAAGAGCGGTACCGGATCGAAGCGGCCCTCTCGTTCACCAACGCGGGGGGCGTCTACAAGGGCACCGATCTGGAGACGGGGCTGCCGGTGGTGGTCAAGGAGGCGAGGCCCTTGACCTGCTTCTGGCTGGCCGAGGACGGGAGCCATTCCATGGATGCGATCGGGATCCGCCGGCGCGAGCACCACGCCCTCCGCAAGCTGGAAGGGCTGCCCTGGGTGCCCAAGGCGATCGACCTGTTCCAGGAGTGGGAGCACGTCTTTCTGGTGGAGGAGCTCGTCGAGGGGATCTCGCTGACGCGGTATCGCGGCTTCGAGAGCCTGTCGCTGGTCACGAATATCCACCAGCGAGGGCGGGCCGTCCGCTTCTGCCGCGAATTCCGGCGGCTGGCCCAGAGCCTGGTCCAGGCGCTGCGGGAGATCCACGCGCGGCGGGTGGTGGTGGGAGACCTCTCGCCCAACAACGTGCTGATCCATCCGGAGACGAAAAGCCTGAAGCTGATCGATCTGGAGGGCGCGCTCGATCTCGACCAGCCGGAGCCCGGAGACGCCTGGGTCAGCTCGATGTACACGCCCGGATACCGGCGAGGGCGGAGGGCCGGCGCGCATCTCCATCCGGAGGATGACTTCTTCGCGGCGGGCATGATCCTCTTCAGCATGCTGCTGCCGGTCCAATCGCTCTTCCGGATGAGCCCGCAGGCGGGCGACCTGTTCCTCGACGCGTTCCAGCGCCACGCCGGGCTGCCCGCCGAGGCGGTGCGGGTGATGGAGGCGCTGCTGGAGGGGGATGGCGAGAAAGCCGGCCATCTCCTCGATAGCTGGAACGTCGAGGCCTCGGTCCGGCGCCGCCAGCGCCAGGCTCGCGCGCGCCCGGAGATCTCCTGGGACGAGCGCCGGGCGGAGATCGACCGGCGCAGCCGCAAGGCCGTGGATGGGATCGCCGCGCACCTGCTCGCCACCTACGACGTGACGCGGGCCGATCGTCTGTGGCCGGGAGACATCGAGGTCTTCCGTACGAATCCGCTCAACGTGGCCTACGGCGCCGGCGGCCCGCTCCTCCTCCTCAAGGATCTCGGGCTCGGCGCTCCCGAGGAGGTGGAGGCGTGGCTGCGGGCGCAGAGAATCGACCAGGGGAACCTGCCGCCGGGGCTGTTCCTGGGGCTGGCGGGCATCGCCCAGGTATTCGCGGAGCTCGGCTACGAGGACCTCGCGGCTGCCGCCCTGGAGCAGTCCCACCGGTCGCCGGCCCGCTTCGCGGCGGCGGATTACTTCCAGGGAGCGGCGGGCTGGGGGATGGTCCAGCTCTGGTTCCACGGCCGGTCGGGGGATCCGGCATGTCTCGATCGTGCCCGGGAGGCGGGCGAAAGCATCCTCGCAACGGCCGAGAAGAGCGGCCCGGGAATCCGCTGGCGCAATCCGGCCGACCAGCAGGTGCATTTCGGTCTGGCGTACGGCGCGAGCGGCGTCGCCCTGTTCCTCGCCAGCCTCTACCAGGCCACCGGCGAGGAGCGGTTCCGCGAGGCCGCCGACGCGGCGATCCGTTTCGAGGTCTCCAAGGCCCAGGATCCGAAAGCCAAGGCGCTGCAATGGATCAATCACGAGGGCGCGGCGAACGTCTTCGAGCCGTACTGGCTCCACGGCAGCGCGGGGATCGCGAGCTCCCTGATCCGCTGCCACGCGTTGCTCGGCGAGCCCGGGTATCGGGCGCTCGCGGAACGGGCCGCGGCCCGCGCCAGCTCGCGGTTCTCCGTACAGCCGACCCTGTTCAACGGGCTGAGCGGCCTCGGGGAGATGAATCTCGACCTCTTCCAGCTCACCGGCGACGAGACCTACCTGCGCAGGGCCTACGACGTTGCCGAGAGCGTGCTGCTCTACGCCGTCGAGCGGGCGGAGGGGATCGCGTTCCCAGGCCGCCTGCTGCGGCGGCTGAGCAACGACTACGGGACCGGCTCTTCAGGGGTGGGGCTGTTTCTCAACCGCCTCCTCAAGCTCGCGCCGCGGCGCTTCCACGACCTCACCCCGCCTGCCGCGCCAGCTCCGTCATCCGCGCCAGATGGTGGTCGTCGTGCTCGGCGGTGAAGAAGGCCATGTCGATCACCCGCATGGGCTGATTCAGGCGAGGGTGGAGCGCGGTGAGGCCGATCAGCCCTGAGTCCCAGGCGTCGAGGCGGGCGACGAAACGCTCGCGCTCGCGGCGGAAGGACTGGAGGAGATCGGCGAGCGGACGCCGGTTGTGATCCGCCTCGTGGGTCTTGCGGTTCGTCATGTCGGCGGCGCGGAGCACCTCCGCTCCGGCGAGGAAGTCGTCCAGCCGTCCTGAATGCAGCTCGTCGAGGTCGAGCAGGTGGCCGATGTGCTCCTGGATCGACCAGGCATGGCCGTCCCGGCGGGTCAGGAGGGCGGGGGAGAGGCCCCGCACCTTGTCCTCGATACGGGCGGGCGTCCCCCGCAGGCGCTCGACGACGACGGGGAAGAGATCCTCAGGGAGATCGAAGGTGAAGTGGCGGTCGGTCCAGCGGAGGCTCATGGCGGGATTCTAATCTGCTCTTTCTCCCAGGATTGCTAAATCGACGGCATGGCTTATGCAAAAAGAGCTATGCGCTGCCGGCGTCTTCTCTGCCGGCAGTCGTAGCGGCTCTTTGAATGGAGTTATGGAGGTCTTCACGAATGAACAGCAAGCGAATCCTCCCGATCCTGGCCGTCCTGCTCCTCGCGGTGGCGGCTCCCGCCCTGGCAACCGTGATGGTCACCGTCAGCTCGCCGGCCAACAACGCCAACGTCCCCACCACCTTCAACGTCGTCGCTTCGGCCACCACCGACGCCGGCGGCGCCCAGGTCACCGGCTGGTACATCTACGTGGACAGCGTGGCCGCGTGGAACACGTCCGGGCCGACCAGCTCGATCAACGCCTCGGTCACCATGAGCACCGGCACTCACACCGTTCTCGTCCGCGCCTGGGACAGCACGGGGGCCTTCGGCTCGCAGACGCTGACGCTGACCGCGAGCCCGGGGTGCCTGAGCGGCATCTGCGTCAATGTGAGCTCGCCCACGAGCGGAACGACGGTCGGCTCTCCGGTCCATTTCACGGCGCTCGCTCAGGACGCCGCCAACAATCCCATTACCGGCTATGTGGTCTACGTCAACAACAACAACGTCTATCGCAATTACATCAGCACGCTGGACGCCTGGGTGATCCTCAATCCCGGCACCTATAGCTTCTACATCCGCGCCTGGGACTCCACGGGCGCCTTTGGAACCTCGCCGACATACTCCGTCACCGTGTCCGGGACGGTGATCCCGACCCCGTCCGCCAACGCGGTGGTGTTCAACAACCTGGACGACGCCACGGGGTGGGGGAGCTGCACGGATTGCGCGGGAGGGAAGCTCGCCTCCTCTTGGCCGATGACCCAGAACGTCGCCTCGCCTTCGCGCGACGGCGCCAGCACGGAATTCCAGATCACTGGCCAGCCCTACTCGGACGCCCTCTGGTGGAAGAAGGTCGGCGCCTACAGCGACAAGGAGAACTTCCTCTGGGAGTGGTGGTTCTATCTCCCCGCCTCGTCCACCAATGCCCAGGCCCTGGAGTATGACGCCTTCCAGTTCGCCCCGGTGAACGGCACCATGACCGAGTTCATGTTCGGCACTCAGTGCAACTACGCCGTGGGGGTCTGGGACGGCTGGAACCAGCAGACCGGGTCGTGGGTGCACACCAGCTTCTCCTGCCCGAAATTCTCGACCGGAGTCTGGCACCACGCCATCCTGTTCGCGCAGCGGGTGGGGGACAACCGGGACCAGGTCCGCTACGGCAATCTCACCATCGACGGCGTGACCACGCAGTGGAACCTCACCGAGCCCACCGCGCCCACGCCGGCCGGCTGGACCGCCAACACGGGCGTCCAGTTCCAACTCGACGAGAACAGTACCGGCACGTCGCTCCAGGAGTGGGTGGATAGCGTGAAGCTGACGATCTGGTAGTATCCTCATCAGGTTACCTCCCTCTCCCCGTCACCGCCCAGACCGGGAGAGGGAGGAACGCTCTGGTGGAATGCTCAGGAGGAAAGGCGATGCGCTTTCAAGTAACTTTAGACCGCGATGAAGACGGCGTGTGGGTGGTCGAATGCCCCGCTATTCCTGGGTGCGTCAGCCAGGGATCTTCCAAGGAAGAAGCGCTCAGGAATATTGAAGAAGCCATCGCGCTTTGCCTCGAAGTCCGCGCCGAACGTGGAAGATCTTCGAAGGCCTCGGCTGGACCGTTGCTCGCCAGCGAGGAAGCCACATCGTCCTCGTCAAAGAAGACCAGATCGCAAGCCTCTCTGTCCCGGACCATCGCGAGGTCGCCCAGGGAACGCTCCGCAGCCTGATCCGCGGTGCCGGTCTCACGGTTTCCGAGTTTCTTGCGGCTCAGGATCAGGGTTAATTAAGAAGGCCGGCCTGCCGGAAAAACAAGGATATAAAGGACCAAAAGGAGATAAAGGACTACAAGGACAAATGAGTCCTTTGCCTGTCGTCCCTGCAGTCCTTTGGGTCCTTTGGGTCCTTTCTAAAGCGGCCTCCCTACGCCGTCCGCCGCTCCTCGGGCTGCACCTCTTCGAGCTCCACCGACACCAGCTTCGACACCCCCTTCTCCTCCATGGTGACGCCGTAGAGGCGGGAGGCCACTTCCATCGTGAGCTTGTTGTGGGTGATCACGATGAACTGGGTGTTCTCGGCCATCTCCTGGAGCAGGTCCACGAAGCGGGTGGTGTTGACGTCGTCGAGCGGCGCGTCCACCTCGTCGAGGATGCAGAGGGGAGAGGGCTTGGTGCGGAAGAGCGCGAAGAGGAGCGCGATGGCGGTCAGCGCCTTCTCGCCGCCCGACATCAGCATCAGGTTCTGCAGCCGCTTGCCCGGCGGGCGGGCGAGGATCTCGATGCCGCTTTCGAGGGGATCCTCGTCGTCGAGCAGCCGCATCTCGGCCTCGCCGCCGCGGAAGAGGCGGGCGAAGATCTCGCCGAAGTTCTTGTTGACCTCCTGGAAGGTGGTGTTGAACCGCTCGCCCGAAGCCTCGTTGATCTCCTTGATGGTCTTCTTGAGGCTGTCGACCGAGGTGGCCACGTCGGTGCGCTGGGCGGTGAGGAACTCGAAGCGCTGCTCCTGCTCGTCGTGCTCCTGGACGGCCAGGATGTTGACCGGCCCGAGCCGCTCCAGCGCCGCCTTGGTGCGCGCCAGCTCGCCCTCGATCTCCGCGAGATCGGCCCGCGGCTCGCCGGGGATCTCGGGGAGCTCTGCCGGCTGGTCCTCGCGGCTGAACTCGTCGCGGAAGGTGAGGGCGAGGTGCTCGGCGTCCTGCTTGACGCTGGCCTGGGCGATGCGCAGCTCCTCGACCTCGGAGCGCACGGCGTCGCGCCGCTCGCGGTGGCCGGCGATGCTCTCTTCGAGCAGCCGGATCTCCTGACGGTGGACGTCCAGGTTCTCCTGCTCCTCCAGCACGCCCTCCTCGGCGGCGGCGCGCTGCTCCAGGGCGGTCTGGAGATCGCCCTGGGCCTTCTCGATGGCCATCTCCAGCTCGGTGCGGCGGGCGGCGAGCCGGTCGGCGTCCTGGCGCCAGGCGGCGATCTGGCTCTGGCCCCGTTCGAGCTCGGCGCGCAGGCGAGACATCTCGCGGTCGTGCGATTCGAGCCGCTCGTCGAGCAGCTCCAGCCGGCCACGGCGGCCGGCGCTGGCGGTGCGCAGCCCCTCGCGCTGGACCTTGGCGGCCTCCAATTCGGCCTGGGCCCGCTCGAAGTCCTCCTGGAGGCCCACGCTGCGGGCCTCGGCGGCGGCCAGCTCCTCCTGGAGCCGCTCGCGGCGCTCGGCCACCCGCTCGATCTCGCGGGCGATCTCCTGCTGCTCGTTGGAGAGGGTCTCGGCTTCGGTGGCCAGACGGCGATGGCGGGCCGCCGCGTCTTCCATGCGCGCCTTGCCCACTGCGAGCTCCTGGCGGAGCTGGGCCACTTCCCCTTGTAAGCGGTTGGACTCCCTGGCCAGCCGCGCGCGCTCGGCCACGAGCTGGTCGAGCAGGGCGGAGGCGTCGCGGAGCTGGCCTTCGAGCCGCGGGATCTGCTTTTCGAGAGCGGCCAGCTCGCTGCCCCGTTCGAGGACGCCGGGCGTGGCGATCTCCCCTTCGACGTGGAAGGTGCCGGCCTCCACCCACAACCCCTCGCGGCTGAGGAAGGCGAGCCCCGGATGCTGGCGGGCCAGCCGTTCGGCGTCCGCGGCCGTGCGCACCAGGAACGCCGGGGGGAGGGCGCTGGCGAGGTCCTCGGAGAGCCCCAGGGCCTCGGAGAGGGAGAGCACGACCGCGGGATCGTCCACCACCGGCCAGGCCTCGGGAGCGCCGGACTGGCGCTCGACCAGCACGGCGGCGGAGCGGCCGGCGAGGGCCTGGGCGAGCCCGCGGGCGCTCTCGCCCGGATTGAGCACCACGGCGTCGGCGAGGCTGCCGAGGTAGATGTCGAGGCTCCGCTCCCAACCCTCCACGGCCTTGGCCTGGGTGGCGAGGTAGACGGGGGTCTCGATGCCGGCCGCGGCGAGGGCCTTCTCCAGCGCGGCCCGGCGCTGGGCGTGGGCGCGCGACAATTCGGCCAGAATCCGCTGGCGCTGGCGGGCGCCGGAGAGCTGATCCTCCAGGGAGCGCTTCCTCTCCGAAGCCTCGGCCTCGCGGCGCATGGTGGCTTCGAGCGACTCGGCGACCTTCTCCTGCTCCTCGCTGCGGGTGTCGAGGGCGGCCTCCGTGGAGGCCACCTTGGAGCGGGACATCTCCAGCACCTCGGCGGCCTGCTTGACCTCGAAGGCGTGCTGGGCGATCTCCTGGTCGATGCGGTGGCGGCGGAAGTTGCCCCTCTCCTGCTCGATCTGCGCCTGCTGGACGTGGTTGCGGGCGGCGTTGATCTCGGCGGCGGCGGCGAGCATCTGGGAGCGGAAGCCGTCGACGCGGGCGGCCACCTGCTTGAGATCGCGCTCGGCGGCGGCGATCTGGCGCTCGTCCTCGTCCACGGCGGCGGCGGCCTGCTCGCGCTCGCCGGCGAGCTCCTGGCGCTTCTCGTCGAGCTCAGACAGAGCCTCGTCGTGGGCGGCGATCTCGGTCTCGCGGCGGTCGGCCAGGGCCCGTCCCTGGGCCGCCCGCTCGCCCAGCTCCTGCACGGTCTGGCGGTTGGCCTTGAGGAACTCCTGGCGCCCCTCGATGACGGCGCCGAGCTCGGCGACCTTCTGATGGCGCTCGGCCATGCGGCGGGCCAGCTCGTCCAGCCGCTCACGGCCGGCGGCGAGGGCGGCCTCGTCGCGATGGAGGTCGGCGGCCAGGGCGGCCTCGCGGGAGGTGGCGTCCTCGATGCGGCCCTTCAGCTCGGCGAGGCGGTGGGACAGGGCCGCCCAGCGGCCGAGGAGCACGGCCTCCAGGAGCTCGCGATATTCCTTCTCTTTTTCCTGATAGCGCCGGGCCGCGCCCGCCTGGCGCTTGAGCGAGCGCAGGGCCCGCTCGACCTCGGAGATCACGTCGTCGAGCCGCAGGAGGTTGGACATCGCCTCCTGGAGCTTGATCTCGGCGATGCTCTTGCGCGCCTTGTAGCGGGTGATGCCGGCGGCCTCCTCGATCAGCTTGCGCCGCTCCTGGGGCTTGCCGGAGAGGATCATGCCGATCTTCCCCTGCTCGATGACGGAGTAGGCCCGGATGCCGAGCCCGGTGTCCATCAGCAGGTCCTTGACCTCCTTGAGGCGCGTGACCTTGCCGTTGAGGCGGTACTGCCCCTCGCCGCCGCGGAAGACCCGCCGGCCGATGACGATCCGGCCGTCCTCGGCACCGGGGAACGAGAGGTCGGTGCGCAGGGTCAGGACGCATTCGGCCATCCCCAGCGGCTTCCGGCTGTCGGAGCCGTTGAAGATGACGTCTTCCATGGTGCCGCCGCGCAGGCTCTTGGCGCTCTGCTCGCCGAGCACCCAGGTGATCGCTTCCGAGAGGTTGCTCTTGCCGCAGCCGTTGGGGCCGACGATGGCGGTGACGCCACCGGCGAAGCGGACCTCTACGGGATCGACGAAGGACTTGAAACCGGAGATCTGGAGGCGTTCGACTTTTAGCATGGGTTATCTGAGAGGAGTCGTTCCAGCAACCCGCTCAGCTTAGCAGAGGGGGCCGGAGGCCACAAGTGGATGGGGTAGGGGAGGGGCACGCCACTAGATGTGGCATTTTTTACCTGTTCGTGGTAGGAGAGGGGCCCCTCCGCCCGAAACCTCACCATGCCCATCGCCCTCCCACCGTCCGGGAGAGGAGCTTATCGGTCTGATCCGTCGGATCGGTTGGATCGGTCGGATGTCTTTGAGCCGCTCCGCTCTTGTGCCCCGCCTTTCCATGGTGATATGGTGAAAAACCATAACGATCCTCTCTCTCCCGAGGAGGCGACCCATGGATCGGCTGTTCGAGAAGCTCGCGCAGTGGAGGTCGGCCTCCGGCCTTTTCCTGCTCGCTCTGCTGCTGATGATGGCCGCCGCGCGGCCGGCCCGGGCGGGGATCTGCTCGCTCGACGACCGGCCCGGGGCCACGCTGCTGCTGCCGTACTTCGAGGTGGACCTCGACGATCCCAACGGGCGTACCACCCTCTTCTCGATCTCCAATGCCGCCGCCCAGCCGGTGCTGGTCAACGTGGTGCTGTGGACCGACCTCGGGGTGCCGACCTGGAGCTTCCCGGTGTATCTGACGGGGTACGACGTGCAGACGGTCAACCTGCGGGACCTCTTCGCTGGCCACCGGCCGGGGACGGCTCCGGCGGGGCAGGACCCCGACGATACCATCAGCCCGCGGGGCACCTACTCCGAAGACCTCTCTTTCCCGGGCTGCGCCGGCGTCCTGCCGCCGGCCCGGGTGCCGGTCTGGTTCCAGCGCCATCTGCAGGCGCTCCACACCGGGCAGGCCTCGCCGGCCTCGGGGCTGTGCGCCGGCCGGGCGTTGAACGACCGGGTGGCGCGCGGCTACGTGACGATGGACGCGGTGAGCCGGTGCGCGCTCCTGACGCCGAGAGATCCCGGTTACTTCGGCCCGGGCGGGGTGGCCACCAGCCAGAACGTGCTCTGGGGGGACTTCTTCTACGTCGATCAGGGGCAGGGCTTCGCCGACGGCGAGAACCTGGTCCGCCTCAAGGCCGATCCGGCGGCCTTCGCGGGGCAGCCCACCTTCTACGGCCGCTACGTCGGCGGCTCGGGGGCGGACGGCCGCCAGCCGCTGCCGCAGGTCTGGGCGGCGCGGTTCGCCGCCTTCGGCCTGAGCCCGGAGGACGGCACCGACCTCATCGTCTGGCGCGACAGCGGCCGGACCGTCGATGCCTTCCCGTGCGGCCATCTGCCGGCCTGGTATCCGCTGCTGCCGCGGACCTACCAGGCGTTCGACGAGCAGGAGAAGGCGCTCATCTATCCCACCTTCCCGATCTCGAAGGCGCAGCCGCCGTCGCCGCCCGCGGACCAGTTGCCGGCGGAGGCGAACCGCCTGCGGGTGGGGACGGAGCAGTTCCCGGTCCCCTACGAATTCGGTTGGATCTTCCTGGACCTGGGGCTCCCCACCGTTCCTTCCCAGGCCTGGGTGGGCGTATCCATGAAAGCCCAGGGCCGTTTCAGCGTGGGCTTCGGCGCGACCCCGCTCGCCAACGGCTGCCCGCCGTCCATACAGCCGCACTTCCCCTAGAGGAGACCGCGATGCGACGCCCTCTCGCCGGCTGCCTGACCCTCCTGGCCCTGCTCGTCGCCGCGGCGCCGCTCCACGCCGACGCCTGCGCGCTGGAGAACCTTCCCGCGGCGACGCTCCTGCTGCCGTACTTCGAGGTGGACCTGAGCAACCCGAACGGGCGGAACACCCTGTTCTCGATCAACAACGCCTCGGCCACCGCCGCCCTCGTCAACGTCGTCGTCTGGTCGGACCTGGGGGTGCCGACGATGGGCTTCCCGGTCTATCTCACCGGCTACGACGTGCAGACGTTCAACCTGCGCGACCTCTTCAACGGCAACCTGCCGGGCACGGCGACGGCGGGGCAGGACCCCACCGACCAGATCAGCCCCAAGGGGGTCTACTCCCAGGACGTCAACTTCGCCTCCTGCCTGGGGTCCCTGCCGCTGCCGGCGCTGCCCGCGGATTTCGTGGCGCACCTGCGCGCGGCGCACACGGGACAATTCTCGACCGTGCTCGACGGCTGCGCCGGGCAGCGCTTCAACGACAACGTGGCCCGCGGCTACGTCACGGCGGACACGGTCAACCATTGCACGCTGCTGACCCCCGCCGATCCCGGCTACTTCGGCCCGGCCGGCGCGGCCACGAATCAGAACATCCTCTGGGGGGATTTCCTGTTCGTCGATCCCGCGAGCAACTACGCTGACGGGGAGAGCCTGGTGCGCGTCGAGGCCTTCCCGGGCACCTTCAAGGCCGGGGACCTCACCTTCTACGGGCGCTATGTCGGGATGTCGGGCGTGGACGGCCGGGAGCCGCTGGCCACCACCTGGGCCTCCCGGTACGTGAACGGCGGCGCGTTCTCGGGCGGCACGGATCTGGTGGTCTGGCGCGATAGTGCCCAGATCGTGCGGCCGTTCCCCTGCGGCACCTCGCCCGGCGGCTTCCCCCTGCTCCTCAACCGCGAGCACGTCTTCGACGAGCAGGAGAGGGCGATGTTTGTCAGCGCCAGCCCGGTCCCTCCTGCCGCGGGCGAGCAACTCCCGGCAATCTTCCCGGCCGAGGCCAACCGGATCAAGGTGGGGAGCGCCGCCTACCCCGTGCCGTTCGATTTCGGCTGGCTCTATGCCGATCTCAACGCGCCCGTCCAGGGGGGAGGGCGGATGGTCCGCCAGTCCTGGATGGGGACGGTGATGAAGGCCCAGGGCCGGTTCAGCGTCGGCTTCAACGCCACCCCTCTCGACAGCGCCTGCGCGCCCGCGGCGCCCTTCAATCCCTAGAGGAGATGATCGCATGCGACACCTCGTCCTCCCGCTCCTCCTGCTGACGCTCCTGGCCGCGCCGGCCCGGGGGGATGACCCCTGCACGATCGGTCTGGCCCCCGCGGCGACCCTGCTGCTGCCGTATTTCGAGATCGACCCGGCCAGCCCCACGGGGTTGACGACGCTGTTCTCGATCAACAACGCCTCGGTGGTGGCGGTGCTCGCCAACGTCACCGTCTGGACCGACCTCGGGGTCGCCACCTTCAGCTTCCCCGTCTACCTGACCGGCTATGACGTGCAGACGATCAACCTGCGCGACCTTTTCAACGGTAACCTGCCGCAGACGGCCTCGGCGGGGCAGGACCCCATTGACACGATCAGCCCGAAGGGGCCGTACTCGCAGGACATCAACTTCGCGAGCTGCTCGGCGCTGCCGCCGCCGGCTCTCCCGGCCGCCTTCGTGGCCCATCTGCGCGCCGCGCACAGCGGCCAATTCTCGGCCGTGCTCAACGGCTGCGCCGGGCAGAATCTCGGAGACGGCCGGCTGCGGGGCTACGTCACCGTCGACACCGTCAGCGCGTGCGCTCCGCTGGCGCCGGGCGATCCCGGGTACTTCGGGCCCGGGGGGATCGTCACCAACGACAACGTCCTCTGGGGGGACTACTTCTACGTCGACCCGGACAACAAGTATTCGGACGGCGAGAACCTGGTGCGCATCAAGGCCTTCCCGGGCGCCTTCAAGCAGGGGGACCTCACCTTCTACGGCCGCTACGTGGGGCAGTCGGGCGCGGACAACCGGCAGCCGCTGCCGACCACCTGGGGCTCGCGGTACGTGAACGGAGGCGCGTTCTCCGGCGGTACGGACGTGCTGGTGTGGCGCGACAGCGGCCAGATCGTCCACCCCTTCCCCTGCGGCACGACGCCGGCGGGCTTTCCGCTGGGCTTCGCCGACGAGGTCACCTTCAACGAGCAGGAGCAAGCGCAGACGATCCCGCTCTTCCCGGTTCCGCCGGGATATCAGCCTCCGGGGCCGGTTCCCGGCGCCTTCGGGGCTGAAGCGAACCGGGTCCACGTGGGTGGGCCGGCCTTCCCGGTGCCGTTCAACTTCGGCTGGTTCTTCCTGGAGCTCAACGCGCCGCACGTGGGTGGCTACGTGCTGCAGTCCTGGGTAGAGACGATCATGAAGGCCCAGGGGCAGTACAGCGTCGGCTTCAGCGCCACGCCGTTCGCCAACGGCTGCAATCCGATCCCTACCAGGCCGGGGGGTTGATCCTGGAAGCGGCCCGCCTGGTCTTCGGGTTCCTGCTCCCTCTCCTGGGGCTGGGGCTGACCGCGTACATCCTCGGACGGGCGGCGATGCGCTGGCCCTTCCTGGGGATCGAGACCGCTGGCCGCCTGGAGCGGTGGGCGGTCTCGACGGCGCTGGGGCTGGGGCTGATCGCTCACCTCCTGCTGCTGCTCGGGCTGGCGCATCTCCTGCGGCCGTTGCCGGTCCTGCTGCTCGCGGCGGTCATCCATGGGTTGGGGATTCCCGCGTGGCGCGAGCTGGCGGGAGATCTCCGGTCCGGCTGGAGATGGGGGATCGTGCTCGCCGCCCTCGCCGCGATCATTCCCTTGATCCTCCTCGCCCTCTATCCGCCCACAGCGTTCGACGCCACGCTCTATCACCTGCCGTTCGCCCGCGCCTTCGTGGAGACCGGCGGCGTGCCGTACCTCCCGGACCGCCGCGTGCCGGTCTTTCCGCAGGTCAACGAGATCCTCTTCGCGGCGGTGATGCTGTTCGGGCCCGACGTCGCGGCGCACGGCGTTCAGCTCCTGATGACCCTGCTGAGCGCGGCGCTGGCCCTGGAGTGGGGGAGACGGGCGTTTCCCGATCGCCCGTGGGTGGGGTGGCTGGCCGCGGCCCTCTTCCTGGGTAATCCGATCGTGGTCTATCTCGCGAGCACCGGCTACATCGAGGCGGGGCTCACGCTGTTCGTCACCGCCGGGCTCTACGCCCTGGACCGCTGGCGCTCCGGCGGCGGGCGGGGTTGGCTGATCCTGGCCGCCGTCCTCGTCGCCACGGCGTGCGACGTCAAGTACCTCGGGCTCTTCTTTTTGGGGATCGCGGGGATCGGCGTGCTCCTGGCCGGCGGGAGGGGCCGGCCCCTCCCGGCGCGGCTCCGGGAAGGCCTCCTGTTCGTCGCTGTCGCCCTCGTCTTCCTCGCCCCGTGGTACCTGCGCATCCTCGCCTTCAGCGGCAACCCGCTGTTCCCCTTCCTGCCCGGTGTCTTCGGCGCCAACCTGTGGGCTCCCACGAAGATTCCCGCGCCGCAACAGCCCCATGGCGATCACCTGCTGCATTGGCTCCGGCTGCCCTGGGACCTGGTCTTCCGGCGGGATCTCTACAACCAGCAGCCCCCCTTCTCGCCGTTCTACCTGCCCGCCATCCCCCTGCTGCTCTTCG
>QHVW01000603.1 GCA_003223675.1 Acidobacteriota bacterium | reverse complement strand
CTTGCGGGCCAGGCAGCGGAGCGCCACGACGTCGACCTCCGGGGAGAGCTCCGGCACGAGTTGGCTCGGCATGCCGAGCTTGGGGCCCGGCGCGCGGCCGGTCAGCATCTCGTGGAAGATCACCCCGGCGGAGTAGAGGTCGGCCCGGGCGTCTACGGCGCCCGGGCTTTCCACGATCTCGGGCGCCAGGTAATAAAGAGCCCCCAGGCGGATCTCCCCCGTGCCGAGGGTGGCGGTGAGGCTCTGCGCCGCCGTCTCGAAGCCGGTGGCCCCGAGGTCCGACACCTTGACGGTGGCGAAGTCGGGGGAGACCAGAACGTTGCGCGGCGTCAGGCTGCGGTGGACCAGACCCCGCTGGTGCCCCTGGAGGAGCCCGCGGCAGATCCCCCGCATCACCGTGAAGGCCTCGGAGAGCGAGGGGCGCCGCGTCTTCAGGACCCGGTCGAGCGACGTCCCCTCGACCTTTTCCATCACCAGATAGAGCCGGTCCCCCTCCTGGCCCGTGTCCAGGACCTGCACGAGGTTGGGATGGCGGGAGACGGCGATGAGGTCCCGCATCTCGCGGTGGAAGCGCTCGACCGCGGCCGGATTCGCGCTCAGGGCGGCGGGGAAGAGCTTGATCGCCACCACCCTGCCGCCGGGAGCCTCCGCCGTATAGACCGCCGACTGCCCGGCCTTGCCGAGGAGCTCGCGGACGCGGAAAGGGCCGATGGTCTCAGGCAGCTCGGGCGGCATCGCTCTCCAAGATCATGACTCAAAGATCATAACCGTGTCGCCCACCGCGATGCGATCGAACGGCCGCAGGACCTCCCGCTCGGCCGGTTTGCCGTTCACCCGCGTCCCTTTGCTGCTGCCGAGGTCGGCCATCACCCAGGCGCCGTCCTCCCAGGAGAGGCGCAGGTGCTCCTTGCTGACGTTGGGATCGCTCAGCGGCAGCGCGCAGGAGCGGGAGCGGCCCACGGTCGCGGGTCCCGCGCCGTCGAGCGCCAGCGACCGGCCGCGCTCCGGCCCCTCGGCCACATAGAGGCGTGCCGGCCGTGGACCCGCCGTCTCGCCGTCCCCCGCCTCCAGCCGCGGGCGTGGGGGACGGGTGATCTCCAGGGTCTGGATGGGGTAGGGAATCTCGATCCCCTCGCGGCGCAGCTCCTCCCAGATGCGCGCCCGCAGATCGCTCGCGATGTGGTGCGACTGGGCAATGTCATCGATCCAGACGCGGAGCTCGTAGAGGATCGCGCTGGGGTCGAAGGAGACCAGGAGGACGTCCGGCGCCGGCTTGTCCAGCACCCCCGGCACGCCGGCGGCGCAGTCGAGGAGGATGCGGCGGACGCGGTAGGGGGGCTCGCCGTAGGGGAGCCCCACGCGGACCTTCTCGCGGTGGACCGGATGCGGGTAGTAATAATTGAGCACCCGCTCGTCGGCCATCTTGCTGTTGGGGATCACCAGGTTGTCGTTGTCCCGGGTGCGCAGGTGGGTGGTGCGCCAGGTGATGGCGGCCACCCGTCCCTCCTGCTCGCCGACCTTGATCCAGTCGTTGATGCGGTAGGGCTTCTCGATGCTGATCACCAGGCCGGCGAAGAAGTTGCCCAGGATGGGCTGGAGGGCGAGGCCGAGCACCAGGGAGGTGACGGCGCTGGTGGCGACCAGGGCGGTGACGTCGAGCTTGGGGAAGGTCAGCCGCAGGGTGACGAAGGCGGTCACCAGGTAGACCAGTGTCATGGTCACGGCCGGCAGCAGGGGCGGCAGGCGGAGCTCCCGCTTGGCCGTCAGGTGGACGTCGAACAGGTAGAGGCCGAGCAGGCGGAAGATGGTGATCAGGCCGAGGAAGAGCCAGGCCCAGCCGAGCACGCGGCGGACCGCCTCCGCCTGGTAGGCCGGCTGCAGGCGGCTGAAGATCTCCAGCGTGGCCACCCCGGCGGCCACGTAGAGCGGAAAGGCGAGCTGGCGCACCCAGAAGAAGCGCTTCTGGAGCGCGGCGATCACTACGATCAGCAGCGACACCACGGCGACGCTGCCCAGCACGGTGAGGTTCGTCAGCAAGCGGGGATCACCTCCGAGGAGGATCATTCTAGCCCCGACCGCCGCCGCGGGTTAGAATCCACCGTCCGACATTCCTCATTCACTCAAAGGAGACCGCGATGAAGAGACTCTTCGGTTCGGCCGTTGTCCTGGCGCTCGCCTGTGTCCTGGCCCTGCCGGCGCAGGCCCAGGACAAGGCGATGGAGAAGACGGCCAAGAAGGAAGACATGCGGGAGCAGATGAAGTCCGCCGGCGGGGTGCGCGGGTCGATCCTGTTCCAGATCGACCAGGCGCGGGAGAAGCTGATCGCGCTCGCCAACGCCATCCCCACCGAGAAGTACGGCTGGCGGCCGGGCGAGGGGGTGCGCTCGCCGGGGGAGGTCTTCAACCACGTGGCGGCCGCCAACTTCTTCCTGCCCACCTTCTGGGGCGCCAAGGTGCCCGCGGGCGTCAACCCCCAGACCCTCGAGAAGGAGATGAGCGGCGACAAGGCGAAGACGATCGACGCGCTGACCAGATCGTTCGACAACGTCCGTGAGGCCATCCTGGCGGTGCCTGACTCGGACCTTGACCGCAAGGTCAAGCTCTTCGGCCAGGAAGCCACCGTGCGCGACGCCATGATGGTGCTCGTCAGCCACGCCCACGAGCACCTCGGCCAGTCGATCGCCTACGCGCGCTCGAACGGCGTCGTGCCGCCCTGGAGCGCAAAGGGACAGTAGGCCGCCTTCGGATTCCCCCAAAGGGGCCCGGCCTTCTTCTCCCGACCCGGGAGAAGAGGGAGATCGCCCGCGGCACGTTTTCGTAGGGGCGGCCCTGTGTGGCCGCCCTGTTTTCCCCCGCCCAGGGCGGCCACACAGGGCCGCCCCGACAGAACGCCTGAGCACCCAACGGCCGGGGTGAGGTCCTACCCCAGCCGTTCGCGGTACAGCCGGTCCATGGCCTGGCGCAGGGCCTCCAGGCGGTCGTGCTTGCCGACCTCCTCGGCCTTGACCTCCAGGGGGTAGTCGAAATCGACGTTGTCGATCACCGTGGCCCGCCAGAGCTTCTTCTTGGGGTCCCAGCCGCTCCCCTTGCGGCCGGCGAGCAGGTCCCAGCCGGTGGGGAGGAAGCTGCGGATCTCGGTCTCCGTATACTGGAGAGGCTGTTCGTTCGTCTTCATGGGGCGGGATTGTGCCTCAAGTCGGGTCCGGGGAGAAGGGACCCTCTCTTCCTTGACCCCCTCGGACCCCGTTGCTACGATCCCGGGGGTCCGGGTCCCTGCGACCCGCGTGCCATCCGACTGTAAAAGGAAAGCCATGAGAATCGAGCTCAGTGAAGAGCAGAAGATGCTGCAGGAGAGCGTCCGGAGGTTCGCCGAGGAGGTCGTCCGTCCCCGCGCCAAGGAGATCGACGAGAGCGGCGAGTTCCCGCGCGCCTTTTTCGATCAGGCCGGCGAGCTCGGCCTCGCCGGAGTGGCGATGCCGGAGGAGTACGGCGGCGCCGGCATGGACACGGTCTCCTACTGCCTCGTCATCGAGGAGATCAGCCGGGTCTGCGCCACCTCCGGGGTCATCCTCTCGGTCAACAACTCCCTGGTCTGCGACCCGCTGCTGAAGTTCGGCACCGAGGAGCAGAAGAAGGAATTCCTCACCCCCCTGGCCGCGGGCCGGAAGCTCGGCTGCTTCGCCCTCACCGAGCCGGGCGCCGGCAGCGATCCGGCCGGGATACGCGCCACGGCCCGCCGCGACGGCGACGACTACGTCCTCAACGGCAACAAGATCTTCATCACCAACGGCACCGACGCGGATATCGCCCTGGTCTTCGCCAGCATCGACCTGGAGAAGAAGCACAAGGGGATCACCTGCTTCATCGTCCCCGCGGACACTCCGGGCTACAGCCACGGGACCCACGAGTTCAAGCTTGGCGTCAACGCCTCGGGCACCACCGAGCTGGCGTTCGAGGATCTGCGGATCCCCGCCCGCTACCGCCTCGGCGAGGACGGGGACGGCTTCAAGGTCGCCATGGCCACCCTGGACGGCGGGCGCATCGGCATCGCCGCCCAGGCGGTGGGCATCGCCCAGGGGGCCTTCGAGGAGGCGCTCGCCTACTCGCAGGAGCGCGAGCAGTTCGGCGCCCACCTCTCCGACTTCCAGGCGATCCAGTTCTACCTCGCGGACATGTCGACCGAGCTCGACGCCGCCCGCCTGCTCACCTGGAAGGCGGCGTGGGCCAAGGAGAACCAGAAGCGCT
>QHVW01000602.1 GCA_003223675.1 Acidobacteriota bacterium | reverse complement strand
TTGCTGTAGGCTTCCTTCCGATCCGCGACACGAATTACGATGACCACCAGACGATCGTCTTCAATCGTATACACGATTCGGTACGGTCCCTGCCGGACTCTGTAGAGCTCTTCATGGCCGGAGAGCTTCACGCAGCCTGGCGGGCGCGGCTCCTCCCCAAGCCCCAGGATCCGGCTGGTAACGGCTTGGCGGTCCTTCTTCCGGGGTAGTGCATCGAGCTCTTTGGCCGCTGCGTCGGTGATCCGGATCTCATATCCGGCCACGGCGCTTCAGGTCCTTGATGACCTCATCGAAGCTCAAGATCGGCCCGCCACGTCTTTGCTCGAAGATCTCAAGGTCTTCGGCATCCTCACCCAGGGCTAGCTCGACAGCTTCGTTGACGAGCTCCGAGACAGACCGCTCCGTCACGGCTGCCTTGAGCCGCAAGGCGCGGTGGATCTCGGGATCAAAGTAGATGGTGGCGCGCTTTGTTGTTTCCATAGACCCATGATTACCCCTCGCCGTCTAGACGTCAAGACGTCTTGACGTCAGGCGTTGGCAAGCCGGCGGTAGGATCGGCGCTCAGCTCCGCCCGGCTTGGGGTACCATACTCCTGCTCCCTGAAAAAACCAGGGGCGTGTTGGCGCACGCCCCCGGTGAGGACAACCTACTGCTTACCCGGCGGTGGGATTTCGGGGGGCCTCGTCCTTCTCGTTCGGGGCCGCCGCAGGCGGCGACGGAGGCCCGGACGTGCCCGGCGGGGAGACCGCGGGCGGCTTCGCCTTCGCCTGCTGTACCTTCCCGGTCCGCGGGCGCACCGGGCGCGCTCCGAGCTCGATGACCCGCTCGCTGTTCCGCCCGTAGAAGGCCTTGATGGCCGAGCGGATACGGGAGACCTGAAAGCTCCCCTCCTGGATCAGCGCCCTGCGGTCCCTCGTCTCCTGCTGCTTGATCCCCAGGCGCATGTCGAGACGGGCCGTCAGGTCCTTGGCGTCCGCCAAGATCTTCTCCAGGGGAGCCAGATAAGCCTCCATTCCCGGTACGTCCATGGCGTTCGCCCTGGCGTTGGCCACCGCCTTCTCCCACCCGGCGATGGAGTCTGCGATCGATGATCTGGGCATTGGTTCTCCTTCCTTTCTTTCTCAGACATCCGGCCGCCTTCATGGCACCGGAAGACGACAGAATTATTAGAATGCGGAACCCGGGAAGTCAATAGGAGAGTCGCAACTTCCTGCAATTTGATCCCCCAGATTGGAAAACGTGCACCTGCAGGGTATAACCTATCCACTCGAAAGGACCGGAAGCCGCCACTTCGAGGCGGTCTTCCGTGCGGACGGGCCCATGGAGGGAGTTGTTGAATCTCGGATCGGCCGGGAGCGTGGTCCGGAAGCGAGAGACCGGCGGGTCCGGTTCTTGGAGCGCCCCTCTCAGGGATCGTACCGTCCCTCGCGGGGATCGTACCTGCCCTCGAAAGGGCGCTGTGCGCCCTCTTTTGGGCGCGAAGCGCCCCCGAATTTTCCGGTCGCGCCCTCGCAGGGTACGGTTCCATCCCCGACGGGAACGAGCGCGCCCACGAGGGGAGAGGTCGCGCCCCTCTTTGGGCCCGCCGCGCCCTCGACGGGGACGGTCGCGCCCCCGAGAGGGCTGGCCGCATCCGCAAGAGGGAAGGTCCTTCCCAACAGGGGATGGAACGCGCCCCAAAGAGGGCGCGACCGTGCACTTTGAGGGCGCAGACGCGCACCTTGGTGATCCAAACGAAAGATTCGGGGGCGCAGAGCGCGAAGGAATGGGCCCTTCCAGAGGAAACGAGGGCGCGAGCCGCGAAAGAGAGGGCCCGAACGGCGGAATCGAGGGTCCAAAGAAAAAAGAAGAGGGCGCGGACGCGAGAAAATGGGGCCAGAGGCCAAAATGACGAGAGCCCGGGTGCCGCAGCCCGGGCTCTATATGGAAAACGGGAGACCAGCTACCGGCCGTCGTGGTCGGCGTCGCCGGGCAGGGCCCGCTCGACGCGGTCCCAGGCGGCGCGTACGGCGTCCTTGACGTTTTCCCAGGCGAGGCTGGAGCCTCCCCGGGCGCGGTCCCAACCGCGTTCCAGGTCCCCCTGCACGTCGTCCCACGTCCGTCCCTGGTAGCGGTGGGCGGCGTCGGTGCCGTACTGATAGGCCGGCTGATACTCCTCGTAGTTGCTGGCGGGGTTCGCGTAGTGCCGGTTGCCGTGATTCTCCCGCCAGTACCGGTCGTCCTCCTTGGTGAACCGGATCCGGTCCACGCCGACGATTCCGGGAAGTCTGTCGATGTCGACCTCTTGCTCGAGCGCGCCTCCGATGGCCGGGGCGGTGCCGATAGGGTGTGCGCCGACGAGGTCGTTGACGCGCTCGAACATGCCGAGCCCGGCGTCGGTGCTGCGGTCGGCGGGCTGGTGATCGAGCTCGGCCGTGGCCGTCTTACCGGAGGTCTTGTCGTATTTGTCGTCCATTCCGTCCTCCTTGCCAGGATGAATCTGCAAGGGTGAGGCCAAGATTTCCACCTCCTATGAAAAACCCCTCTCCCGGCGGGAGAGGGGCAGGAGGGGAGGGCTCAGGGGAATTCCGGCTTTTAGTAGCCGTCGCGGTCGGCGTCGCCCGGGAGGGCGCTCTCGACGCGGTGCCAAGCATCCTTGGTGGCGTGCTTGGCGTCGCTCCAGGCGAGCTTGGACTTGCCCTTGGTCTGCTCCCAGCCGTGCTGGAGGTCGTTCTCGGCCTGGTCGAACGTGCGGCCGGCATGGGTGTGGGCCGAGTCGTAGCCGTAGCGGTAGGCCGGGGCGTAGTCGTCGTCATAGGTGTGGCCGGCCTTGTAGTAGGGCCGGGTGGCGTGGTTCTCGCGCCAGTAGTTGTCGTGCGCGGTGCGGTCGGTGACGCGGTTCCAGGAATCCTTGACGGCGTGCTTGGCGTCGCTCCAGGCGAGCTGAGACTTGCCCTTGGTCTGCTCCCAGCCGTGCTGGAGGTCGTTCTCAGCGTCGTTGAAGTTGCGGTCGGCGTAGCGGCCGCGCGACTCCCAGCCGTAGCGGTAGGCGGGGGCGAGGTCGTCATAGGAGCGGTTCGCCGCGTAGGGGCGCTTGGAGTAGTTGTTGCGCCAGTAGGCGTCCTCTGCGGTGGGGTTGACCCCCTCGGCGACGCCCTTGCCGGCCAGGCCGCCGGCCACGCCACCCACGGCCGCGCCGACGACGGCGCCCACCGGTCCGCCCACGGCTCCGCCGAGGGCCGCACCGGCCACCGCGCCGCTGGCGGCGCCGACGCCGGTGCCTACCGGATGCGCGCCCGGAGCG